>CBDBEI010000007.1:0-22279 GCA_965204285.1 Candidatus Poribacteria bacterium | reverse complement strand
GTTTAAAAGAGCCTGATGCGCCCGTACCTTTCACCTGGATCAATGAACCATTGGTCGTAGCACGTTTAAGAGCTATTTTCACTTGAGTACCAGCGTTCTCTCCAACTTTATAATTTGCTTTGATATACTTTTGGATAGCTTGACGAGAAGAACCAGTGCGCTCTTTCAAGACGCCAATAGCCGTGATGATCATGTCAACATATTTTGGATGATCTGCGGGTTTCTTGGCGGCGGCCTTCTTTGCTGCAGGCTTTTTGGCGGCTGGCTTTTTTGGTGATGCGGCGGCTACTGCTTCACTCATGTCGAAAACTGTAACTTGAAATTAAAGTAACTTGTTGCGTAACACTTGCTACCTCTCTCTAGTACGGTATACTGAATGGCCCCAGCACGAAGCTTTATAATTTAAATTCAACAAAAAATTCTGCGGACGTGAAAGGAACTTCTTTTTCTTAACTTTTGGCGGGAAAACGAAAAAGTGTGTTTCTAGTCTTGAAAGAAGAGCAAAATACAGATAGAAAATCACACTCTAAAAAAGAATTTTGAATGCGTGATGAAAGTAGACGAAATGAGGAGTGCGTGGATAAATTTTGAAAGAAAAATAGTGTAAAATGCGCAAGATACACGTGAGAAAGTGCCGCATAAACTATAATTTTTGAGCTTGTAGCAACAAGTATGAGATCTGCTTGCTTAAAAATCCTAGAAATATATGTTCAACTAAGGTTTTAAAGAATGTTCTACACTTACAGCGGTGAGTAGAAGTAAATTCCAAAGTTTCGCAGCATTTTATAATGGCAAAACTAGCGTATGTTTACACGTAACAAACGCAAGAAAATACCATCATTATTCTTAACCCGATTAACTTTGTTAGCATCTGCACCACATGTGTACGGGCAAATATCGAGGTTATTTACCTTCGCTGACGCCCTTCTGACATTTCCACAGATATAATCATTCTCATGGCAATAGTAGGCACTGTTAGTAAGATGACAAAGACAGGGTACAAGCTTATAGCGCACGTTGCCGCGAGAAACGAAATGAAGATTTTTCAGAGTAAAGTGCTTGTCAAAGTGACAAGGACGGGCCCTATGGTCCAATGGATAAGGCATTTGACTACGAATCAGGGGGTTTTCCAGGTTCGACTCCTGGCAGGGTCGTCCAAAGTTCAGTTGCGCGAACATGCGGAAAGTGCCGAAAACAGATCATAACCTAGCTTTGAGCTGTAATACACACACAAACTGTCTTAAAAGTGTTAGGTTAGACACTATGAAAAGGCGAATTGTTCGACTCCTGCCTGAGTCGCTTAAATTATGCGTGGCAAAAGGCGGAATGCAAACGTAGTGTCTGTCTTCTTACCGCCACGCGAGTGTTAGGACAAATCGGAAGGCGTAATGTAAACTTTTCTACTGGTTTTTCATGCGGCGATATCTTAAATTTGATTGTTTAAGCTTTTAAGGTCGCGATTTGATTTGCCACTTTACATTATAGATTAACACAGCAAAAGGCTACTTACTGGTCAAGTTTTTCAGTGTAAGGTTTGTTTCAGTATAAAGGTATTTCAAACACGTAGCCACCAGATATTGTTTGTTTTGTAAGGGTTTAAAATTTAGGTTAAGTTGTTTACCGCTTGTGTTTATAAAACCTAGTGAGAATGATCCTTGCTAATACTACCTAGCTGTTAGGCATAACCTAGGTGTGTGCAGAAGTTAGGCAGCGTCTGTTACCCACAATTAGATGGTACTTAGATCATTCAACTATGCTTAGGACTTAAGTTGGGTATCGTTTCTCGGCCTAACGGCTAAGATCAAGTGTAGATCAAGATCTATCTTTGCAACATTGATGCAACTTTGAAGCAAGCTTTTTTAAACGAGACGAGTTATACGGAAGAACTTTGTTGGATTATAGTGACGTTTACGTATTTTCCGCTGAGAAATAGAATTTTCAAGCAACAGTATGGCTTCATATGCTAATTCAGCGAAGGAAGACCGACATAAATACCTTAATGACTGCATATTCACGTTGAACACCTCAATGGAAAGCTACTCAAGATAGCATATTTCTGAGAGAGCGAAAGAAACAGATACAGCACTGAAATTATTTCTGGGGAAAGGAGCAGTCCTGGCGGTTTGCCACTAAGCCCGTGGACACTGGGTAATACGGCTGAAAACGCCAGACCATGCCAAACAACTCATAAACGTACCAATCAACATTCCCAACCAAGCAAAACCACTTCAAATAACTCCACACAAGAAACATTTGCTGCTGATTACGCTATTTACTGACCCGTCCATTACTAACGAACAGTTAGCGGAAAGATTTGTGAAACATGGCAGCGTAATAGAAATGGCAAAGGGCTGCTACGACTTTGACGGGAAAATTGAGGATGGAAGGAGGTTAATATTCCTAACCCGAAAATCGAAACATCCAGAAATACCACACTTTATTTACATCGATGGGCTTCGCCTACACCTACACTTTAAGGGGAAGATAGTACACTGCCGGGTATGCAATCAAAAACATCCGGTAGACGGAGAATGCATACAGCGAGAAGAAGAGAAGAGAGACTAGACAGAAGATAAGGAAAAGAAAAATGAGAGAACATCCACACGAAAAGATACAGATAATACGAAACCCACTTCAACAAGAAAAAGCACAACACAGTCATCCTCACACAATGAACCGCGAATGGTCACAGTACACAGAACGCTACAATCAAGGAAAATGTACAAAGATGAGCTACGAAAAAAGGCAACAGAGACGGTGGAAAAGGAAGTACAAGAAGTGAGTGAAAGGAGTGAAAAACAAAACGTGCAGGAAAATGTAATAATCATGACAGAAAGCATTGGTGCATCGCCAATGATGCATCAACCAAGCAATAGGACACCGACGAAAGCCGCACAACCAAGGGCAGATTTTCTAGGCCTGCCGAACAGGAGACGTCAGCCGGTCACACCAAACAAACCCAAGCGCCACAAGGAAAAATCAACATCAAATCCTGCCACCAAACAAAAGAACGACTAGTCGACTTCTGCAATGGTCCGAGTTTGTAGAACTTGGCTCCAAATAGGTTCGCAACAACTAGAATTGTCATCGCAGAAGAAACAATACAGCACGGTAAGCCGTAAGGTACTGTTCAATAATATCACATAGCCAAGCCCCGCAGTATCAAGTTTGTAAATATATTTATTAGGTACTGTAGGATATTTTACGAGCTAATGTAAACAGGTCCGCGACATTAATAGGCGGAACCTTGTCACTTTGACAGAAATAAAAAACAACAACAAAAAACAACAAAGAGATTGGTCTTAGTGAGATTGATCCTTGCTAATACTACCTAGCCGTTGTTAGACGTAACCTAGGTGTGTGTGAAAGTTAGACAGCATCTGTTACCCACAAGTAGATGGTACTTAGATCATTCAACTATGGTTAGGACTTAAGTTAGGTATCGCTTCTCGGCCTAATGGCTAAGATCAAGTGTAGTATCTGTTCTTATCAGTTTAATATCTGGTACGCCTGTCAAGGCACCTATATTAATCTGATTTTTGGCATTTGATTATGGGACACCGGTTCACCGGACCCTGATCACGGGTTGCCTCGGTGTTGCACTACTATCGAGCGCGGCCCATTTTTAAACAGAGAAACAAACAATCGGTCGAAACACACGCTACGTATTTTAGCACGAGATGTGTTTTACAACGCACGCTAGTTTTTACTTTGTACTAGAGCTCGTCGGTCAACCAAAGAAGATAAACTGTTGCGGCCTTTCGTTAGGTACTTGGTAATACGACCTTCTCTAGTCTTCTTCAAGTCCCTACCTTATATTATATATTGCATATATTACCTATTTCTACTATTTTAGTGTTAGTGTTTGTAGATTTATTTTACCCATTTGTAGGCTTATTCATATCGGCAAAATGACTGAAACTAAACACCAACCTGAAACTGTAGGAGTTCACATAATCGTAACCTAGCCCAAACCACAAGCATTGGTAAAGGCTGGTTTATGACTTCTTGTTTGTCCCCAGCTTACCTCTTCATACTTACCTGACGGGGAAGCAAATATGATCACATAGGTGTTTCTTCCAGGGTGAGGCTCTTGCATTGCACTTCGCTTGGGCTGACCCCTGCGATTACCACAAACGCTGGTAACTCGACCGTACAATTTCTGGTAGTGGGGGCCTGCGTCCGCGCTCGCCCCCTTTATAAGTACGCATCGAATGAAAACTCACAAATTGTCCTGTTATACCTAGTAAAGTAGGCGCTTGCGTCCGTAGTAGATTTACGCACAGCTTTACACGTGTGGTAAATGTAAGATTTTGTTAAGTGACATTAGATTAAAACGATTATGACGTCAGTTAGGCGCATTTTTTTAACGGTGCGAAAAGCTTGGTTTTTCGCTATTTTAGGCTAGCGCAAGTAGTTTTAAGTGACTACGGCCTTGCATGTCTTCTTGTGCGTATAAGAAAAGAAAAGAGCAAAAAGCCTACGACACCGAGAGTTCCCAGGCGGTCCCCCATCCAAGTACTATCCCGGCCCGACGATGCTTAACTTCCGTGATCAGACGAGAACGGGTGTGTTCATCGTGGTATGGTCGTAGACGACAGTCTTTGCCTAAACAAGACACTTTATAGGATGACAGACGGTATAACGTACAATTACGTTAGTAGTGGCAAAGACGGACATGCTCACAGAACCTACGCTCTGAGGCAAATAAACTACGTGCAGTATAGTGTAAAATTTAGAGGCACCTGTGCATCATCCGCACTGCTTCAAGCATAATGTTTTTAAGAGATTAGTGGCTATAAAAATAGCCGTTGTTTTGAAGAAGGAATCCACTTGAACTTTACTTCTTTTGCCCTTTGTCGTTTTTCTTTGGAAGTAAAACAGCTTGGATGTTTGGTAGAACACCACCGGCAGCAATGGTAACACCAGACAAAAGTTTATTTAATTCTTCATCGTTGCGGACAGCCAACTGAAGATGTCTTGGAATGATTCTTGCTTTTTTGTTGTCACGGGCAGCATTTCCAGCCAATTCCAAAATTTCAGCAGATAAATATTCTAGCACGGCAGCCAAATAAACTGGAGCCCCAGATCCAATACGGTTAGCGTAATGTCCTTTTCGCAAGAAACGGTGAACTCTTCCTACTGGAAACTGAAGTCCCGCTCGAAATGATCGACTCTTGGCCTTTGCTTTAGCTTTTCCTCCTTTACCACGTCCAGACATTTTGATTTGCAGCTTACAGAAATTAACAACAAAGTTGCGTAGTGTAAAATTGGTTGAATTTACGCGGTCGCCAACTTTGTTGTTTTTTCAGTTTGAAAAGAGGATCGAAATGCAACTTTTTAAACCAATTAAAATTGAGTATTAAACAATAGAAATTTTTTTGCAGCCAATCACGTTGCAAATTGCGTTTTCGGATCGAATTCGATCCTCTTATTTTACTTAAGTTTTAAAAAATTCAGTGAGTCAGAAGACTTCTAATTGTTTTACTGGGTTTTCTACGTAAAATTAGAAACAAGCAAAAATGTCGGACACTGCCGCAAAAGGAGGTAAACAAGCGCCTAAAGTAGCGAAGAAAGGAGAAAAAAGAGCTGGAAAGAAAGGTGGAAAAATTGGTGGAGCCGGTGAAAAGAAGAGAAGACGAAAGAGAAAGGAAAGCTACGCTATCTACATTTACAACGTTTTGAAGCAAGTTCACCCTGACGTTGGCGTTTCGAGCAAAGCTATGAGCATCATGAACTCCTTTGTGAATGACATCTTTGAACGCATTGCTTCAGAAGCTTCAAGACTTGCTCTACAGAACAGGAAATCTACTATCTCTTCCCGTGAAATCCAAACAGCAGTTCGCCTTTTGCTTCCTGGTGAGTTAGCTAAACACGCAGTTAGCGAAGGAACAAAAGCTGTTACGAAGTACACAAGCAGCAAGTAACTTTGCGCAGCTGATCTTCAAACAAAACGGTCTTTTTTAAGACCACAAATTCTTCAAAAACATTATTGCAGTTTTACGGTCTTGTAGCCGTATGTGAAACTTAATATCAAAGCTATTATTAGTAAGAAAGATAAGATTTTCGTGCTAATTTGTAGCACGTCGACCTCGACAGCCAAAGTTTAGGTGACTATATATAGTCATACGGCAATACCCATAGTATCATAGCATAATACCAAGCATCACCCATAGTCACTACGTCGTACGGTGTTATAACGGTAAGATATAAGGTATTGGACGAGTCCTAGTAGTCCTAAGTAGTGTCACGATAAGCGGCCTTGCTCGCACGTGCTCAGCGCGATGTATGGGAACCATAAATACAATGTTTTTTAAAAGATGTGTGGCTATAAAAATAGCCGTTTTTTTGGTGTTTTTTTTGGTGTTGATGCATTGCTTAACCACCGAATCCGTAAAGAGTTCTTCCTTGTCTTTTCAAGGCGTATACTACATCCATAGCGGTAACGGTCTTCCTCTTGGCATGCTCTGTGTAAGTGACTGCATCACGAATTACGTTCTCCAAGAAAACCTTCAAAACACCTCTAGTTTCTTCGTAGATGAGTCCAGAGATACGCTTAACTCCACCACGTCGAGCGAGTCGGCGAATAGCTGGTTTCGTTATGCCTTGGATGTTATCTCGAAGAATTTTACGATGGCGCTTGGCTCCACCTTTTCCAAGACCTTTACCTCCTTTTCCACGTCCAGACATTTTCACTGCTTAGCTTCGAACAGTTAAGATTACTGTAGTGTATGAGAAAATTTTGAATTTTTAAGCTTTCATAAGGCGCGTAACGCGTCCTACTGCTTGTGGAAACACCTTTTTAAACCAATCAAATTGCATATTTTAAAAGCATCAAGATTTGTTAAAAAGAAAATTCGACTTTTTTGCGACGTTTTTGCCCATAAATAAAAATTTATAAAACTGCTGAAAAAAATATATATTTCAACAGATTTCGCCAAATCTTCTTCTTCTTTTAAAAAAGAACTAGTCAAAAGTCTTCATTTTTCGCAAACTTATAGCGCTTTTTCCGTAGCCAAAAAACACAGATTTTGAGAATTTCCTCTACAATTTTTTCTACGCTTCAGTTTTGACCAATCAAAAAGCACTTTCTTTTACCAATCAGATTTCGGCAATTTTTTCCAAAAACAATGCCGTAGAAGTGGCGGCAAATTTTATAATTTACTCAGTTTACTGCAGTTTTACCGTTGTAAAGACAGAACCTACTGACTTCTAATTTATAATGGCTCGTACCAAGCAGACCGCAAGAAAATCTACTGGTGGAAAAGCACCTCGAAAACAACTGGCTACTAAAGCAGCACGAAAGAGTGCACCAGCCACTGGCGGAGTGAAGAAACCTCATCGTTACCGACCGGGTACCGTTGCTCTCCGTGAAATCAGAAGATATCAAAAATCGACTGAACTTTTAATTCGAAAGTTGCCATTCCAACGGCTAGTTAGAGAAATTGCACAAGACTTTAAGACTGATCTCCGATTTCAAAGTTCCGCTGTTATGGCATTGCAAGAAGCTTCGGAAGCCTATCTTGTCGGCCTTTTTGAAGACACAAACTTGTGTGCTATTCACGCTAAAAGAGTTACTATCATGCCCAAGGATATCCAGTTGGCGAGGAGAATACGTGGAGAACGTGCTTAAACTTGGCACTTGTCACTTAAAAAAAAAACGGCTATTTTTATAGCCACAAATCTTTAAAAAGACATTGAGCAGTTTTACGCTAAGTCACGCGCCCGTTTCTACTTGTTATTACTGCAAAATAGCCATTGGTGGTCTTCACTTAATGCACTACACAAGTTCCACAAAAAACTCCCGTGTGTTTGCCGTAAATTTACTTCGCGTGTTACTTCAGTTTATGACCAACGTAAAAGCGAGTTACCAGCGGGTCCGAATTACTTAAAATTTTATAAAAAAGTTCCATTGCTTGAAAGTACTCCAGCGTGTGCGGTGGACGTAGAAAATCATTTCCGTATGTTGTCTCACGTTATGGCCTGTGAAAATATTTGTTACCACTACGTCCGAATTTACTACAAATGTTGCCTAAAATTCTATTGCTCGAACCTACTTGGCAAACACGCAATTTTTTACATGCTATTGGCGGCGACTTGGATCAGAAAAAATGAGAAAAGTTATTTATGTAGCCGTAACGCATAACACCCAACCCTGTGAGTTTGAAGCCATATAATACGTTTGAATTGCGCGCGACCGTACAATCAACGGCTGTTCGCACCAGCAGTTTTCCCCGCGTGTTAGTTCAGACGATGACTAATGCTAAAGCTTGTTACCATTGCGTCGGAATTCCATAAAATTTCTGTTAAGAATGCCATTGCTTAAAAGTACCTCGATGCAATCACTGAGTTTTTTGCGCGTTGTTCATGGCAGTCGGCGTAAAAATAAAGTGTAAAAGCTAATTGCTGTAGCCATGGCATAAGCGACCCACCAAATAATGTTTTTAAAGGATGTGTGGCTATAAAAATAGCCGTTTTTCTTTTTTTTTGAAGCAAGGAAGATACATCTCACTTCTTGGCGGGTTTCTTGGCCGGCTTTTTTTTTGCTGCCGTCTTTTTAGCTTTCTTTGCGGCTGGTTTTTTAGCAACTGGTTTTTTTGCTGCTGGCTTTTTAGCTGCTGGCTTTTTGACTGACGTTTTCTTTGCGGCGGCTGCTGTCTTTTTAGGCTTTTTAGGCGTAGATTTTTTCACGGCGGGTTTCTTTTTGGGCGTTGCCTTCTTTGTTGCGGTCTTTTTAGCTGCTGGCTTCTTAGCAGCGGGTTTCTTCACTTTTGGCTTGGCAGGTTTCTTGGCCTTCTCAGAAAGTTTAAAAGAGCCTGATGCGCCCGTACCTTTCACCTGGATCAATGAACCATTGGTCGTAGCACGTTTAAGAGCTATTTTCACTTGAGTACCAGCGTTCTCTCCAACTTTATAATTTGCTTTGATATACTTTTGGATAGCTTGACGAGAAGAACCAGTGCGCTCTTTCAAGACGCCAATAGCCGTGATGATCATGTCAACATATTTTGGATGATCTGCGGGTTTCTTGGCGGCGGCCTTCTTTGCTGCAGGCTTTTTGGCGGCTGGCTTTTTTGGTGATGCGGCGGCTACTGCTTCACTCATGTCGAAAACTGTAACTTGAAATTAAAGTAACTTGTTGCGTAACACTTGCTACCTCTCTCTAGTACGGTATACTGAATGGCCCCAGCACGAAGCTTTATAATTTAAATTCAACAAAAAATTCTGCGGACGTGAAAGGAACTTCTTTTTCTTAACTTTTGGCGGGAAAACGAAAAAGTGTGTTTCTAGTCTTGAAAGAAGAGCAAAATACAGATAGAAAATCACACTCTAAAAAAGAATTTTGAATGCGTGATGAAAGTAGACGAAATGAGGAGTGCGTGGATAAATTTTGAAAGAAAAATAGTGTAAAATGCGCAAGATACACGTGAGAAAGTGCCGCATAAACTATAATTTTTGAGCTTGTAGCAACAAGTATGAGATCTGCTTGCTTAAAAATCCTAGAAATATATGTTCAACTAAGGTTTTAAAGAATGTTCTACACTTACAGCGGTGAGTAGAAGTAAATTCCAAAGTTTCGCAGCATTTTATAATGGCAAAACTAGCGTATGTTTACACGTAACAAACGCAAGAAAATACCATCATTATTCTTAACCCGATTAACTTTGTTAGCATCTGCACCACATGTGTACGGGCAAATATCGAGGTTATTTACCTTCGCTGACGCCCTTCTGACATTTCCACAGATATAATCATTCTCATGGCAATAGTAGGCACTGTTAGTAAGATGACAAAGACAGGGTACAAGCTTATAGCGCACGTTGCCGCGAGAAACGAAATGAAGATTTTTCAGAGTAAAGTGCTTGTCAAAGTGACAAGGACGGGCCCTATGGTCCAATGGATAAGGCATTTGACTACGAATCAGGGGGTTTTCCAGGTTCGACTCCTGGCAGGGTCGTCCAAAGTTCAGTTGCGCGAACATGCGGAAAGTGCCGAAAACAGATCATAACCTAGCTTTGAGCTGTAATACACACACAAACTGTCTTAAAAGTGTTAGGTTAGACACTATGAAAAGGCGAATTGTTCGACTCCTGCCTGAGTCGCTTAAATTATGCGTGGCAAAAGGCGGAATGCAAACGTAGTGTCTGTCTTCTTACCGCCACGCGAGTGTTAGGACAAATCGGAAGGCGTAATGTAAACTTTTCTACTGGTTTTTCATGCGGCGATATCTTAAATTTGATTGTTTAAGCTTTTAAGGTCGCGATTTGATTTGCCACTTTACATTATAGATTAACACAGCAAAAGGCTACTTACTGGTCAAGTTTTTCAGTGTAAGGTTTGTTTCAGTATAAAGGTATTTCAAACACGTAGCCACCAGATATTGTTTGTTTTGTAAGGGTTTAAAATTTAGGTTAAGTTGTTTACCGCTTGTGTTTATAAAACCTAGTGAGAATGATCCTTGCTAATACTACCTAGCTGTTAGGCATAACCTAGGTGTGTGCAGAAGTTAGGCAGCGTCTGTTACCCACAATTAGATGGTACTTAGATCATTCAACTATGCTTAGGACTTAAGTTGGGTATCGTTTCTCGGCCTAACGGCTAAGATCAAGTGTAGATCAAGATCTATCTTTGCAACATTGATGCAACTTTGAAGCAAGCTTTTTTAAACGAGACGAGTTATACGGAAGAACTTTGTTGGATTATAGTGACGTTTACGTATTTTCCGCTGAGAAATAGAATTTTCAAGCAACAGTATGGCTTCATATGCTAATTCAGCGAAGGAAGACCGACATAAATACCTTAATGACTGCATATTCACGTTGAACACCTCAATGGAAAGCTACTCAAGATAGCATATTTCTGAGAGAGCGAAAGAAACAGATACAGCACTGAAATTATTTCTGGGGAAAGGAGCAGTCCTGGCGGTTTGCCACTAAGCCCGTGGACACTGGGTAATACGGCTGAAAACGCCAGACCATGCCAAACAACTCATAAACGTACCAATCAACATTCCCAACCAAGCAAAACCACTTCAAATAACTCCACACAAGAAACATTTGCTGCTGATTACGCTATTTACTGACCCGTCCATTACTAACGAACAGTTAGCGGAAAGATTTGTGAAACATGGCAGCGTAATAGAAATGGCAAAGGGCTGCTACGACTTTGACGGGAAAATTGAGGATGGAAGGAGGTTAATATTCCTAACCCGAAAATCGAAACATCCAGAAATACCACACTTTATTTACATCGATGGGCTTCGCCTACACCTACACTTTAAGGGGAAGATAGTACACTGCCGGGTATGCAATCAAAAACATCCGGTAGACGGAGAATGCATACAGCGAGAAGAAGAGAAGAGAGACTAGACAGAAGATAAGGAAAAGAAAAATGAGAGAACATCCACACGAAAAGATACAGATAATACGAAACCCACTTCAACAAGAAAAAGCACAACACAGTCATCCTCACACAATGAACCGCGAATGGTCACAGTACACAGAACGCTACAATCAAGGAAAATGTACAAAGATGAGCTACGAAAAAAGGCAACAGAGACGGTGGAAAAGGAAGTACAAGAAGTGAGTGAAAGGAGTGAAAAACAAAACGTGCAGGAAAATGTAATAATCATGACAGAAAGCATTGGTGCATCGCCAATGATGCATCAACCAAGCAATAGGACACCGACGAAAGCCGCACAACCAAGGGCAGATTTTCTAGGCCTGCCGAACAGGAGACGTCAGCCGGTCACACCAAACAAACCCAAGCGCCACAAGGAAAAATCAACATCAAATCCTGCCACCAAACAAAAGAACGACTAGTCGACTTCTGCAATGGTCCGAGTTTGTAGAACTTGGCTCCAAATAGGTTCGCAACAACTAGAATTGTCATCGCAGAAGAAACAATACAGCACGGTAAGCCGTAAGGTACTGTTCAATAATATCACATAGCCAAGCCCCGCAGTATCAAGTTTGTAAATATATTTATTAGGTACTGTAGGATATTTTACGAGCTAATGTAAACAGGTCCGCGACATTAATAGGCGGAACCTTGTCACTTTGACAGAAATAAAAAACAACAACAAAAAACAACAAAGAGATTGGTCTTAGTGAGATTGATCCTTGCTAATACTACCTAGCCGTTGTTAGACGTAACCTAGGTGTGTGTGAAAGTTAGACAGCATCTGTTACCCACAAGTAGATGGTACTTAGATCATTCAACTATGGTTAGGACTTAAGTTAGGTATCGCTTCTCGGCCTAATGGCTAAGATCAAGTGTAGTATCTGTTCTTATCAGTTTAATATCTGGTACGCCTGTCAAGGCACCTATATTAATCTGATTTTTGGCATTTGATTATGGGACACCGGTTCACCGGACCCTGATCACGGGTTGCCTCGGTGTTGCACTACTATCGAGCGCGGCCCATTTTTAAACAGAGAAACAAACAATCGGTCGAAACACACGCTACGTATTTTAGCACGAGATGTGTTTTACAACGCACGCTAGTTTTTACTTTGTACTAGAGCTCGTCGGTCAACCAAAGAAGATAAACTGTTGCGGCCTTTCGTTAGGTACTTGGTAATACGACCTTCTCTAGTCTTCTTCAAGTCCCTACCTTATATTATATATTGCATATATTACCTATTTCTACTATTTTAGTGTTAGTGTTTGTAGATTTATTTTACCCATTTGTAGGCTTATTCATATCGGCAAAATGACTGAAACTAAACACCAACCTGAAACTGTAGGAGTTCACATAATCGTAACCTAGCCCAAACCACAAGCATTGGTAAAGGCTGGTTTATGACTTCTTGTTTGTCCCCAGCTTACCTCTTCATACTTACCTGACGGGGAAGCAAATATGATCACATAGGTGTTTCTTCCAGGGTGAGGCTCTTGCATTGCACTTCGCTTGGGCTGACCCCTGCGATTACCACAAACGCTGGTAACTCGACCGTACAATTTCTGGTAGTGGGGGCCTGCGTCCGCGCTCGCCCCCTTTATAAGTACGCATCGAATGAAAACTCACAAATTGTCCTGTTATACCTAGTAAAGTAGGCGCTTGCGTCCGTAGTAGATTTACGCACAGCTTTACACGTGTGGTAAATGTAAGATTTTGTTAAGTGACATTAGATTAAAACGATTATGACGTCAGTTAGGCGCATTTTTTTAACGGTGCGAAAAGCTTGGTTTTTCGCTATTTTAGGCTAGCGCAAGTAGTTTTAAGTGACTACGGCCTTGCATGTCTTCTTGTGCGTATAAGAAAAGAAAAGAGCAAAAAGCCTACGACACCGAGAGTTCCCAGGCGGTCCCCCATCCAAGTACTATCCCGGCCCGACGATGCTTAACTTCCGTGATCAGACGAGAACGGGTGTGTTCATCGTGGTATGGTCGTAGACGACAGTCTTTGCCTAAACAAGACACTTTATAGGATGACAGACGGTATAACGTACAATTACGTTAGTAGTGGCAAAGACGGACATGCTCACAGAACCTACGCTCTGAGGCAAATAAACTACGTGCAGTATAGTGTAAAATTTAGAGGCACCTGTGCATCATCCGCACTGCTTCAAGCATAATGTTTTTAAGAGATTAGTGGCTATAAAAATAGCCGTTGTTTTGAAGAAGGAATCCACTTGAACTTTACTTCTTTTGCCCTTTGTCGTTTTTCTTTGGAAGTAAAACAGCTTGGATGTTTGGTAGAACACCACCGGCAGCAATGGTAACACCAGACAAAAGTTTATTTAATTCTTCATCGTTGCGGACAGCCAACTGAAGATGTCTTGGAATGATTCTTGCTTTTTTGTTGTCACGGGCAGCATTTCCAGCCAATTCCAAAATTTCAGCAGATAAATATTCTAGCACGGCAGCCAAATAAACTGGAGCCCCAGATCCAATACGGTTAGCGTAATGTCCTTTTCGCAAGAAACGGTGAACTCTTCCTACTGGAAACTGAAGTCCCGCTCGAAATGATCGACTCTTGGCCTTTGCTTTAGCTTTTCCTCCTTTACCACGTCCAGACATTTTGATTTGCAGCTTACAGAAATTAACAACAAAGTTGCGTAGTGTAAAATTGGTTGAATTTACGCGGTCGCCAACTTTGTTGTTTTTTCAGTTTGAAAAGAGGATCGAAATGCAACTTTTTAAACCAATTAAAATTGAGTATTAAACAATAGAAATTTTTTTGCAGCCAATCACGTTGCAAATTGCGTTTTCGGATCGAATTCGATCCTCTTATTTTACTTAAGTTTTAAAAAATTCAGTGAGTCAGAAGACTTCTAATTGTTTTACTGGGTTTTCTACGTAAAATTAGAAACAAGCAAAAATGTCGGACACTGCCGCAAAAGGAGGTAAACAAGCGCCTAAAGTAGCGAAGAAAGGAGAAAAAAGAGCTGGAAAGAAAGGTGGAAAAATTGGTGGAGCCGGTGAAAAGAAGAGAAGACGAAAGAGAAAGGAAAGCTACGCTATCTACATTTACAACGTTTTGAAGCAAGTTCACCCTGACGTTGGCGTTTCGAGCAAAGCTATGAGCATCATGAACTCCTTTGTGAATGACATCTTTGAACGCATTGCTTCAGAAGCTTCAAGACTTGCTCTACAGAACAGGAAATCTACTATCTCTTCCCGTGAAATCCAAACAGCAGTTCGCCTTTTGCTTCCTGGTGAGTTAGCTAAACACGCAGTTAGCGAAGGAACAAAAGCTGTTACGAAGTACACAAGCAGCAAGTAACTTTGCGCAGCTGATCTTCAAACAAAACGGTCTTTTTTAAGACCACAAATTCTTCAAAAACATTATTGCAGTTTTACGGTCTTGTAGCCGTATGTGAAACTTAATATCAAAGCTATTATTAGTAAGAAAGATAAGATTTTCGTGCTAATTTGTAGCACGTCGACCTCGACAGCCAAAGTTTAGGTGACTATATATAGTCATACGGCAATACCCATAGTATCATAGCATAATACCAAGCATCACCCATAGTCACTACGTCGTACGGTGTTATAACGGTAAGATATAAGGTATTGGACGAGTCCTAGTAGTCCTAAGTAGTGTCACGATAAGCGGCCTTGCTCGCACGTGCTCAGCGCGATGTATGGGAACCATAAATACAATGTTTTTTAAAAGATGTGTGGCTATAAAAATAGCCGTTTTTTTGGTGTTTTTTTTGGTGTTGATGCATTGCTTAACCACCGAATCCGTAAAGAGTTCTTCCTTGTCTTTTCAAGGCGTATACTACATCCATAGCGGTAACGGTCTTCCTCTTGGCATGCTCTGTGTAAGTGACTGCATCACGAATTACGTTCTCCAAGAAAACCTTCAAAACACCTCTAGTTTCTTCGTAGATGAGTCCAGAGATACGCTTAACTCCACCACGTCGAGCGAGTCGGCGAATAGCTGGTTTCGTTATGCCTTGGATGTTATCTCGAAGAATTTTACGATGGCGCTTGGCTCCACCTTTTCCAAGACCTTTACCTCCTTTTCCACGTCCAGACATTTTCACTGCTTAGCTTCGAACAGTTAAGATTACTGTAGTGTATGAGAAAATTTTGAATTTTTAAGCTTTCATAAGGCGCGTAACGCGTCCTACTGCTTGTGGAAACACCTTTTTAAACCAATCAAATTGCATATTTTAAAAGCATCAAGATTTGTTAAAAAGAAAATTCGACTTTTTTGCGACGTTTTTGCCCATAAATAAAAATTTATAAAACTGCTGAAAAAAATATATATTTCAACAGATTTCGCCAAATCTTCTTCTTCTTTTAAAAAAGAACTAGTCAAAAGTCTTCATTTTTCGCAAACTTATAGCGCTTTTTCCGTAGCCAAAAAACACAGATTTTGAGAATTTCCTCTACAATTTTTTCTACGCTTCAGTTTTGACCAATCAAAAAGCACTTTCTTTTACCAATCAGATTTCGGCAATTTTTTCCAAAAACAATGCCGTAGAAGTGGCGGCAAATTTTATAATTTACTCAGTTTACTGCAGTTTTACCGTTGTAAAGACAGAACCTACTGACTTCTAATTTATAATGGCTCGTACCAAGCAGACCGCAAGAAAATCTACTGGTGGAAAAGCACCTCGAAAACAACTGGCTACTAAAGCAGCACGAAAGAGTGCACCAGCCACTGGCGGAGTGAAGAAACCTCATCGTTACCGACCGGGTACCGTTGCTCTCCGTGAAATCAGAAGATATCAAAAATCGACTGAACTTTTAATTCGAAAGTTGCCATTCCAACGGCTAGTTAGAGAAATTGCACAAGACTTTAAGACTGATCTCCGATTTCAAAGTTCCGCTGTTATGGCATTGCAAGAAGCTTCGGAAGCCTATCTTGTCGGCCTTTTTGAAGACACAAACTTGTGTGCTATTCACGCTAAAAGAGTTACTATCATGCCCAAGGATATCCAGTTGGCGAGGAGAATACGTGGAGAACGTGCTTAAACTTGGCACTTGTCACTTAAAAAAAAAACGGCTATTTTTATAGCCACAAATCTTTAAAAAGACATTGAGCAGTTTTACGCTAAGTCACGCGCCCGTTTCTACTTGTTATTACTGCAAAATAGCCATTGGTGGTCTTCACTTAATGCACTACACAAGTTCCACAAAAAACTCCCGTGTGTTTGCCGTAAATTTACTTCGCGTGTTACTTCAGTTTATGACCAACGTAAAAGCGAGTTACCAGCGGGTCCGAATTACTTAAAATTTTATAAAAAAGTTCCATTGCTTGAAAGTACTCCAGCGTGTGCGGTGGACGTAGAAAATCATTTCCGTATGTTGTCTCACGTTATGGCCTGTGAAAATATTTGTTACCACTACGTCCGAATTTACTACAAATGTTGCCTAAAATTCTATTGCTCGAACCTACTTGGCAAACACGCAATTTTTTACATGCTATTGGCGGCGACTTGGATCAGAAAAAATGAGAAAAGTTATTTATGTAGCCGTAACGCATAACACCCAACCCTGTGAGTTTGAAGCCATATAATACGTTTGAATTGCGCGCGACCGTACAATCAACGGCTGTTCGCACCAGCAGTTTTCCCCGCGTGTTAGTTCAGACGATGACTAATGCTAAAGCTTGTTACCATTGCGTCGGAATTCCATAAAATTTCTGTTAAGAATGCCATTGCTTAAAAGTACCTCGATGCAATCACTGAGTTTTTTGCGCGTTGTTCATGGCAGTCGGCGTAAAAATAAAGTGTAAAAGCTAATTGCTGTAGCCATGGCATAAGCGACCCACCAAATAATGTTTTTAAAGGATGTGTGGCTATAAAAATAGCCGTTTTTCTTTTTTTTTGAAGCAAGGAAGATACATCTCACTTCTTGGCGGGTTTCTTGGCCGGCTTTTTTTTTGCTGCCGTCTTTTTAGCTTTCTTTGCGGCTGGTTTTTTAGCAACTGGTTTTTTTGCTGCTGGCTTTTTAGCTGCTGGCTTTTTGACTGACGTTTTCTTTGCGGCGGCTGCTGTCTTTTTAGGCTTTTTAGGCGTAGATTTTTTCACGGCGGGTTTCTTTTTGGGCGTTGCCTTCTTTGTTGCGGTCTTTTTAGCTGCTGGCTTCTTAGCAGCGGGTTTCTTCACTTTTGGCTTGGCAGGTTTCTTGGCCTTCTCAGAAAGTTTAAAAGAGCCTGATGCGCCCGTACCTTTCACCTGGATCAATGAACCATTGGTCGTAGCACGTTTAAGAGCTATTTTCACTTGAGTACCAGCGTTCTCTCCAACTTTATAATTTGCTTTGATATACTTTTGGATAGCTTGACGAGAAGAACCAGTGCGCTCTTTCAAGACGCCAATAGCCGTGATGATCATGTCAACATATTTTGGATGATCTGCGGGTTTCTTGGCGGCGGCCTTCTTTGCTGCAGGCTTTTTGGCGGCTGGCTTTTTTGGTGATGCGGCGGCTACTGCTTCACTCATGTCGAAAACTGTAACTTGAAATTAAAGTAACTTGTTGCGTAACACTTGCTACCTCTCTCTAGTACGGTATACTGAATGGCCCCAGCACGAAGCTTTATAATTTAAATTCAACAAAAAATTCTGCGGACGTGAAAGGAACTTCTTTTTCTTAACTTTTGGCGGGAAAACGAAAAAGTGTGTTTCTAGTCTTGAAAGAAGAGCAAAATACAGATAGAAAATCACACTCTAAAAAAGAATTTTGAATGCGTGATGAAAGTAGACGAAATGAGGAGTGCGTGGATAAATTTTGAAAGAAAAATAGTGTAAAATGCGCAAGATACACGTGAGAAAGTGCCGCATAAACTATAATTTTTGAGCTTGTAGCAACAAGTATGAGATCTGCTTGCTTAAAAATCCTAGAAATATATGTTCAACTAAGGTTTTAAAGAATGTTCTACACTTACAGCGGTGAGTAGAAGTAAATTCCAAAGTTTCGCAGCATTTTATAATGGCAAAACTAGCGTATGTTTACACGTAACAAACGCAAGAAAATACCATCATTATTCTTAACCCGATTAACTTTGTTAGCATCTGCACCACATGTGTACGGGCAAATATCGAGGTTATTTACCTTCGCTGACGCCCTTCTGACATTTCCACAGATATAATCATTCTCATGGCAATAGTAGGCACTGTTAGTAAGATGACAAAGACAGGGTACAAGCTTATAGCGCACGTTGCCGCGAGAAACGAAATGAAGATTTTTCAGAGTAAAGTGCTTGTCAAAGTGACAAGGACGGGCCCTATGGTCCAATGGATAAGGCATTTGACTACGAATCAGGGGGTTTTCCAGGTTCGACTCCTGGCAGGGTCGTCCAAAGTTCAGTTGCGCGAACATGCGGAAAGTGCCGAAAACAGATCATAACCTAGCTTTGAGCTGTAATACACACACAAACTGTCTTAAAAGTGTTAGGTTAGACACTATGAAAAGGCGAATTGTTCGACTCCTGCCTGAGTCGCTTAAATTATGCGTGGCAAAAGGCGGAATGCAAACGTAGTGTCTGTCTTCTTACCGCCACGCGAGTGTTAGGACAAATCGGAAGGCGTAATGTAAACTTTTCTACTGGTTTTTCATGCGGCGATATCTTAAATTTGATTGTTTAAGCTTTTAAGGTCGCGATTTGATTTGCCACTTTACATTATAGATTAACACAGCAAAAGGCTACTTACTGGTCAAGTTTTTCAGTGTAAGGTTTGTTTCAGTATAAAGGTATTTCAAACACGTAGCCACCAGATATTGTTTGTTTTGTAAGGGTTTAAAATTTAGGTTAAGTTGTTTACCGCTTGTGTTTATAAAACCTAGTGAGAATGATCCTTGCTAATACTACCTAGCTGTTAGGCATAACCTAGGTGTGTGCAGAAGTTAGGCAGCGTCTGTTACCCACAATTAGATGGTACTTAGATCATTCAACTATGCTTAGGACTTAAGTTGGGTATCGTTTCTCGGCCTAACGGCTAAGATCAAGTGTAGATCAAGATCTATCTTTGCAACATTGATGCAACTTTGAAGCAAGCTTTTTTAAACGAGACGAGTTATACGGAAGAACTTTGTTGGATTATAGTGACGTTTACGTATTTTCCGCTGAGAAATAGAATTTTCAAGCAACAGTATGGCTTCATATGCTAATTCAGCGAAGGAAGACCGACATAAATACCTTAATGACTGCATATTCACGTTGAACACCTCAATGGAAAGCTACTCAAGATAGCATATTTCTGAGAGAGCGAAAGAAACAGATACAGCACTGAAATTATTTCTGGGGAAAGGAGCAGTCCTGGCGGTTTGCCACTAAGCCCGTGGACACTGGGTAATACGGCTGAAAACGCCAGACCATGCCAAACAACTCATAAACGTACCAATCAACATTCCCAACCAAGCAAAACCACTTCAAATAACTCCACACAAGAAACATTTGCTGCTGATTACGCTATTTACTGACCCGTCCATTACTAACGAACAGTTAGCGGAAAGATTTGTGAAACATGGCAGCGTAATAGAAATGGCAAAGGGCTGCTACGACTTTGACGGGAAAATTGAGGATGGAAGGAGGTTAATATTCCTAACCCGAAAATCGAAACATCCAGAAATACCACACTTTATTTACATCGATGGGCTTCGCCTACACCTACACTTTAAGGGGAAGATAGTACACTGCCGGGTATGCAATCAAAAACATCCGGTAGACGGAGAATGCATACAGCGAGAAGAAGAGAAGAGAGACTAGACAGAAGATAAGGAAAAGAAAAATGAGAGAACATCCACACGAAAAGATACAGATAATACGAAACCCACTTCAACAAGAAAAAGCACAACACAGTCATCCTCACACAATGAACCGCGAATGGTCACAGTACACAGAACGCTACAATCAAGGAAAATGTACAAAGATGAGCTACGAAAAAAGGCAACAGAGACGGTGGAAAAGGAAGTACAAGAAGTGAGTGAAAGGAGTGAAAAACAAAACGTGCAGGAAAATGTAATAATCATGACAGAAAGCATTGGTGCATCGCCAATGATGCATCAACCAAGCAATAGGACACCGACGAAAGCCGCACAACCAAGGGCAGATTTTCTAGGCCTGCCGAACAGGAGACGTCAGCCGGTCACACCAAACAAACCCAAGCGCCACAAGGAAAAATCAACATCAAATCCTGCCACCAAACAAAAGAACGACTAGTCGACTTCTGCAATGGTCCGAGTTTGTAGAACTTGGCTCCAAATAGGTTCGCAACAACTAGAATTGTCATCGCAGAAGAAACAATACAGCACGGTAAGCCGTAAGGTACTGTTCAATAATATCACATAGCCAAGCCCCGCAGTATCAAGTTTGTAAATATATTTATTAGGTACTGTAGGATATTTTACGAGCTAATGTAAACAGGTCCGCGACATTAATAGGCGGAACCTTGTCACTTTGACAGAAATAAAAAACAACAACAAAAAACAACAAAGAGATTGGTCTTAGTGAGATTGATCCTTGCTAATACTACCTAGCCGTTGTTAGACGTAACCTAGGTGTGTGTGAAAGTTAGACAGCATCTGTTACCCACAAGTAGATGGTACTTAGATCATTCAACTATGGTTAGGACTTAAGTTAGGTATCGCTTCTCGGCCTAATGGCTAAGATCAAGTGTAGTATCTGTTCTTATCAGTTTAATATCTGGTACGCCTGTCAAGGCACCTATATTAATCTGATTTTTGGCATTTGATTATGGGACACCGGTTCACCGGACCCTGATCACGGGTTGCCTCGGTGTTGCACTACTATCGAGCGCGGCCCATTTTTAAACAGAGAAACAAACAATCGGTCGAAACACACGCTACGTATTTTAGCACGAGATGTGTTTTACAACGCACGCTAGTTTTTACTTTGTACTAGAGCTCGTCGGTCAACCAAAGAAGATAAACTGTTGCGGCCTTTCGTTAGGTACTTGGTAATACGACCTTCTCTAGTCTTCTTCAAGTCCCTACCTTATATTATATATTGCATATATTACCTATTTCTACTATTTTAGTGTTAGTGTTTGTAGATTTATTTTACCCATTTGTAGGCTTATTCATATCGGCAAAATGACTGAAACTAAACACCAACCTGAAACTGTAGGAGTTCACATAATCGTAACCTAGCCCAAACCACAAGCATTGGTAAAGGCTGGTTTATGACTTCTTGTTTGTCCCCAGCTTACCTCTTCATACTTACCTGACGGGGAAGCAAATATGATCACATAGGTGTTTCTTCCAGGGTGAGGCTCTTGCATTGCACTTCGCTTGGGCTGACCCCTGCGATTACCACAAACGCTGGTAACTCGACCGTACAATTTCTGGTAGTGGGGGCCTGCGTCCGCGCTCGCCCCCTTTATAAGTACGCATCGAATGAAAACTCACAAATTGTCCTGTTATACCTAGTAAAGTAGGCGCTTGCGTCCGTAGTAGATTTACGCACAGCTTTACACGTGTGGTAAATGTAAGATTTTGTTAAGTGACATTAGATTAAAACGATTATGACGTCAGTTAGGCGCATTTTTTTAACGGTGCGAAAAGCTTGGTTTTTCGCTATTTTAGGCTAGCGCAAGTAGTTTTAAGTGACTACGGCCTTGCATGTCTTCTTGTGCGTATAAGAAAAGAAAAGAGCAAAAAGCCTACGACACCGAGAGTTCCCAGGCGGTCCCCCATCCAAGTACTATCCGGCCCGACGATGCTTAACTTCCGTGATCAGACGAGAACGGGTGTGTTCATCGTGGTATGGTCGTAGACGACAGTCTTTGCCTAAACAAGACACTTTATAGGATGACAGACGGTATAACGTACAATTACGTTAGTAGTGGCAAAG
>CBDBEI010000006.1:7500-8837 GCA_965204285.1 Candidatus Poribacteria bacterium | reverse complement strand
TTACAAAGCCATATTAGCGTCTGGAGAATAGGGGGAGTTTAGTTGCATAGGTATTTTAGCGTCTGGACAATAGGGGGAAGTTTAGTTACAGAGCTATGTATGTTTGGATTGGGTAAAGATTTGTTCAATACATTCTTAATAGAATTAATCAATAGATTCATAGGTGGGTATTGCTGTAATGTCGAGAAGCTGATATAGTAAATTTTAAATTTTCTTATTTTTTACTTAGGGGTAGGGGTAGGGGTAGGGGTAGGGATTTTAAGTAGGGGTAGGGGTTATTGAAATTAAATTACTAAATATGTTTAACTGTGAGACAGAAACTAGTAATCTAGAATCTGTAATTGTACTTTTTTAAGATTCCAGACTTTATTTTAGCTTTGCAACAATACTTGCCCCGGAATCCAAACATACAAAACCGTACTCCAGAGGGGATGCTTTAGCACATAAAACAATTGGAGATTGGAAATGATGTTAATATATCATAAAAGACTTTTTAGTGTATCAGATGGGTCAGTTACATTCCATTTCAAGAATCAAACTTAGCCGTAAAACTCCAGAAATGCGGTTTTTAGGGTTCAGCCTCGTTTCCGTGTATTGATGACGTCATCATCAAAATGGTGGCATCGGAGGGTGAGGAAATTATTCGGACATGATATACATGTCCAAATATACAAGTGGTTTTGACTTTTGAACGAAATGAAAATTTGCGATTTTTTCATATTTGTCGGATCGATCTCAGAAAAACCAATATCCTCGGTATTAATGTAGAGAGGATAGTCGAGATCGAAAAAACGACTTGAATCTCTGCTGTGTTGGTATGAGCTCTTATAGGTGTAACATTGCTAGTTCGGGTATAGTATTCGACATTGCGGTGTTAACGAGAGCTAGAAGCGTTATAAAAGCCTTCACTAAGGTTTAGTAGGGTTAAGACTGAGAGAGTTTTACTACACTTTCAGTCAGTGCGGAAATCTTAGTAAGGTTGTGTATTGGTAGTGCCGAGTCGGAATTCAGTTGAACGTAAAGCTTTACCGGAATACTATTAGGTATTCTTAACTGTGCTTTACTAGCATTGACCTGCTTTTCCTCTTTTGCTTTTCAGTTAAAGTGGAACGGATCGTGGATTGCTAGCACTGTATGGAGAGTAATGCTGATGTGGGAAACTGAAGCTTTAGTAATCATTTTGCTTGACTGTGAAATGTTTTGCTGAGCAGTATTATTGTAATAGCAACGAACAGTTGACATTCTATCTATCTACACTGTAGTAGTAGTTTGAACAACTTGTTCTACTCATAGTATACTAGTTACTAGTATACTTGTGGGAGGTTAGTTACCTGGTT
>CBDBEI010000005.1:0-65903 GCA_965204285.1 Candidatus Poribacteria bacterium | reverse complement strand
TATGTCAATAAAATATTTATGAGATACGCTGTATTAACTTCTGGCTATGTCAATCCAAATTTGTCCACATTCAACACGAGTATGTGTCAATAATCACACATAATATCCTTTTATAGTCAGAATTTCGCATAATTTGTTGGCATAATTCTTGCACTTAGATTTATATGTCAATTGTTTGAAATTAATTAGTTCAATGTTGTACTCTTCTGTGAAGTAGGTGAGCAGCATTATAGTCGTTAATCCAAAATAACAGCAGGTGAAGATGCATTCATTATTATTGAGGTAAAATATGAACTCTCTTGCAATACAACGGACAGAAAACAAGATTTTCCAAGTTATGGATAATATAGATTATATGCTGGAAGATCTTCACAGGTTTTTCAAACCAAAAATAGCGAAGATAAATCGCAAGTTAGATCGCATAAAAAATAGTATATCTACCTACTTATACGATCATCCTACATTATTGCGTGTTCTTAAGGCTTTAAAATGGTGTTGTGTTACTATTGGGTTTGCAGCTACCATCTTAACAGCACATCCATTGTTAAAAGTTCTGGCAGTTTTAGCCGTAGTTTTATCATGGCTATTCTAATCTGCTATATTCTAATAGTGATACGACCCACACGTTGATGAAGTTTAATTTATCAGGACTTACGCAATACTTCTTAAAAATCCCCTTTATCAGGGGAGTTTAAGAGGTATTGCGTAAGTCCTATTTATTAATTCAAATTCAGAGATAGAAAATGCCCCTCCACCTCCAAAAATATCATAAATAGGACATGCAAGGTTATCAAGTATTACTTTATCAAAATATCTTTGAAACCTGCTTTACAGCCAATGTAGGGAATTATCTTTAGATCCGTTCGCTTGTTTGTTACAACAAACTCGGATTGGTGCATACTCGCCCAGTCTTTATTCATTTCATCAATTCTCCATAGGATCGCATAGTTTAATATCCGTATAGTTCCCGATTCGAGCCGGTTTAGTAGGGACCGCGCCATGCGACGCGGCTCGAATTCCCTACAAACTATGCAAAGGATAGTATACAGAAAAGAAAATAATTGTAAGTAAAATCTCATGTCGTATTTGATTTGCAAGACAACATTAAACGTTACGTTAAGTCCATAATTGAATACGCGATTGTTCAACCAAACGCTATTAATTGATGCATTTCTGTTGTCTTTGATAGTGTCGCTGAAGAAGGTTGCAGATGGTGAGTTCAAAACAGCAGTGCACACCGGTGCGCCGTTTGAAATAGTGCTGCCGATCACCGTGGCTAACGGTTCCATTGACAGCGGTATCGGAAATTTGACAACCAGTGCAGCCCTTGACTTTGAAACCCAGCGGTTTTATGCAATGTCCCGGCAGAGGTATAAAGTTCATAAGTGTCAATCTGCTCTATGGTGGTTTTCTTGATACCTTTATACGTGATTATCATGAGGGAGCCTTGAAACGTCCCAGTGTATCGGTTTCAAGGTTTGGATTGGTGCCTTCGAGTGGATTTCGTTTTTTCTCATGATTTACTTTTCCCTTACAGCACGCTGTTGTTCGCGTTGTTTTCATTTTATATCTGCTTCTTTGAGTTCAAGTGTCCGTTCAATATTCGGAAAAACTTCCGCGACATCTTGTTCAAATTCATCGGCAGATACGACTTCCAAAAAGATGGGATCTGATTTTTGGTGATACTTGACGATGCCGATGCCGGGAGCGAACCAGAGCGTTGTTATTGTTTCCCCTGGCGGTTCTATTTCATCGGGTGGTGGTGCTGCGGAATCGGGTGTTATAGAGACCTTTGTTTGGGTTTTGTATTCAACTTTGAGGCAGTCATCAAACGTGCCAGCTGGTGTTTGTATTGTTTCTGTTGTGCCTAAAACGCGCCCTGTTTCTATGATGTTGAAACTAACTGATATATCATCCTCATCCCCCTGATCCGTCATCTTTATGTTTGCCCTTATCTTGTTGGCTTGCCAGGGTGTATCAACGGCAAGCTCGGCAGGTAGAAAAAGCAGAGGGTCTTGTCCTTGAACTTTTATAGCAATCTCTACATCCTTAACATGAACAAATTCAGGATCACTGATGATAAACTCCATTTCTTTGGTAAGCCGTGTTTTAATGGACGCCTCTACTTCATCACCCGCAAGTAGCGTAATACTACCTGTATCGGAGACGTTATACAGCGCCGGATAAATGAATGGACTGTAAGCCGTCTGATCTTCCAATTCTGGTTCATAATTAAAGGCATGATATGTTTTGCCATTAATTTCTTCGCCTTCAACAGCACGGCGTATCAACTCGTTTCCGTCCTGATCTTCATACACCCACAAACTTTCTAAACTATGAGGAAAGTATTTTATCGCTGGTTTTTGTCCAAAGAGTGTGACACTGAAACTAAACACAAATAATAACACGAAAAGTGTTAGAATGATGCGTAACATGAGATACCCTCTTTCCTATAGTGCGGGGTTTTTCGTCTCCCTGCAGGACGTCCTATATGGCTTTGATATGCTGATAAACTGTTATAACTCATAATTGAGACCCAGTAGAAATGCTTTATCGGTATACATCCAGAGTAGTTCCATTTTTCCGGGTATATCCATCACAAATCCCGCTTCAATTCTCCAGTTATCAAGCCGATCTCTGTCGAAATACCATCGGTTGGCATAAAAGACACTGAAGAAGGGGTCTACCCCTCAATGCGATCGGCTCAGCAGCCGATAAGAAAGTCCACCACCAAGAGCGAAACCGATGCTGCCAGAATGGATGCTTCCGTCTACAGATGAATAATAAGCGTATTCATAGCTACCTTCGAAGCTGCCGCGCCAAAAGTAATCAAGGTTCGTTATGGGTGTCGACTGAACACGCGTGTATCGCAACTCCATCCCGCGTTCGGGGAGCACTTCAAATTTACTGGCATACGGATTACGCTTATATTGCATGCCGTTCATATAAAGACTTGTCTGGGCAGTTGCCGTTATTGGCAGCAGCACACAGAGACTGACAAAGAATATCAGAACGTTACGGTAGTTCATAAGTTCTCCTTTTGATTTCAGAGGTAGATGTATATAGGGTTTGTATCTCCCCACAGGACAATTCTTCAAGTAAAGTTGCTAAAGTTGGCAGCTATTCTTAGTCGACGTCTCTACCTGTGGCGAGGTCTTATTGATTTAGCATATTTTGCTTATGTCGATTTGGGATTGTGACATATACGCCACCTGTCTGTGCTGCGACTTGTTGTTGGAAGTTGTCTGCGGCACCGAGTACACTGACAACGACAGGGAGTTCCTTTAGGTATCCGATGGTGCCTGTGATGGGTTGTTTTGGGTTGCCGGGTTCATCAGTGATGAGAATGAAATGTGTTTTGACATTTGGGCGTCTTTGGATGCGTCGCACACCGTCAACGACCGCTTGATGTAAGTTTTCGTCATCTTGACAGGGGAGTTGTAGTATGCTGTGTATCTGCTCTTTTGTTTGTGGCGGTTTGAAAACATTTACGATATTGACACTCTGCTTTGCGCGGAACCGAACGACCCCGATTCTGTAGTCAATCATTGCGTTATCCCAGTTGCGTATCCACAGATCTATCTGCTCTGTGAGGTAGGAGACTTTATCCATCATACTTTTAGAGCTGTCAATAAACAAGATAATATCCACCGGTATATTTGCTGCGTCCGCGAGTATGAAGTTTCCGATGTGCTGCGCGTTCACTAAGGGTCGCGGAGATGTACTCACTTTCGGGTTTTGCAGTGGGTCTTGCGGGACCGCGTGCCAACTGCCACCGGTTTCCGTGGCAAGTCGTTTGTGATCGGGCATATTCAGACCGAGCACATTCACATAGAGTTCGTTTCGTTGACAGAGTTTTATGACGGTATCAGCGGTGTGTCCTTGTAGGCTGGTGAAAGGTTCATCTGTGACGACGATAAGATGTTTGATAGTATTAGTTCTAAACCGCATCTGTCCGATAGTTTGACCGATAGCATCTAACGCGTTTTCGTCACCGGTGGGTATAATCGCATGGAGTGTCTGTTTATATGTTTGCAAGTTCCGCGTCAGCTGGAATACCTGGATATTATTCTGCTGAGGAGTTCCTCCCATTGCCATGTTGAAATGCGTAAGCCCTAATTGATAGTCTATCTCTGAAGCCTTGTAGGCGTCCACCATCTGCCCAAGATGTTCGGCGACAGCGTTGATGTTATCCTGCATACTGCCGGAGGCGTCCACAACAAAGACGACATCAATAGGGCGACCCCCACTACTAGCGATAATATCATCTGTTAGTTCACCGATGATACTGCTAAAGGTAGCGCTGCCGTCGCCACTGCCACCGGTGCCGCTCCCCTTTTGCTTGCCTGTTGTCTTTCCAGCACCTGTTTCACTGATGCCTTTTCCGACACCTTCACCAGCACCTTTTTTCGGACTTCTGACACCGGAATTGCGCCGTCTTGTTGTGCTACCGTGTTCAGGGCTACCCTCTGGCGCGCCAATCGGAGATAACACAGAGTCGGGGGTAGCAGGTAAATCTGCATCCGTTGCTAAATTCGGTGTCTGTGACAATGCAGCAGCGTCCACATCTAATCTTTTGGGAGACGGCTGTTGAATATCAACGGATGTTTGTGAACGGGCAGGTAGTTTCGCAATCTCTACGGGGGATTGTTCAGTCTTCACGACATTCACATCTTTTTGTAAAGTGATCTTTTTCCGTTGTGGTATGTTTTCCTCTGGCACCGGCATCTCAGGCTTTGGTGGTTTGGGTTCTGGTGGTTCTTCCTTCGGTATTTCTACCTTCAGTTTGGTTTTCGGAGGGTCGGTCAGCCGCGTTGGCTCCGTAATAAGTTCTACCTGGATTTCATCTTCCAACTCTTGCAGCTCAGAGTGAATAAAAAAGAGTGGGCACACAATGAGCAGAATGATATGCGCAACCGCAGAAATCCGCACCGCATATTTGCGATATTTTGCCCGTAAAACTTTATGCTGTAGCCACCTATTCATAGCAATACTCCCTTATTTAGACTTGATAGACAGATGATAAACTGTTGTTACCAACGGGTTTTGATACTTATCTAACACTTCTATCTTGAGTGGCACCCTTTTGGTGCGGGCTTGCTTATCCGCAGTGATTGGGATACGCATCGTTTCAAAGCCATTTTTAGCGATGTTTACGGTTCCATCGGGCACCTCATACCGCAAACCCCCGATGGTTTTTGGGACAACACGAACTTTCAGGTTTTTCGCAGTGCCACCCTGATTGGAGATCGTCAACTTGAGTCTTACATTTTCGCCCGCATCAATGTGGCCATTCTTGTTCTGCGGTTCTTCTAAAGTCGTATCAATATAAAGTGAGGGCGGTGACGGTTGTGGCAAGATCACTTTGAAGCCACCATATCTGAATGCGATAAACCCGACAAGCACGACAACAGCCACCGGCACTAAGTAGCGTATCAGTTTCTTTCGAAGCTGGCGTTGTCGGGCTTGGTTCGCGAGATAACTGATGCCATCTTTGAGTTGCTGCGCAGGCTGGTATGATGGATTAAGACGCAATGCTTTGTCTACTTCAACGCTGGCATCTGTCAACGCACCTGTTTCCATGTAGGTCTGTGCCAGATTGTAATGCGCTACGGCATGGTTCGGTGACGCTTTTATCACCTTCTTGAACGCCGCTTCGGCTTGCGGATACTGCTTATTCGCTAAAAAGACGATACCGCGTTCGAGTTCTTTGTCAATATCGGTATCATTCGCATCATCCAATTTCGGTGCATTCTCTTTTTCTGGGGACACCGTGGGGGTAGCCTCAGCAGTAGTCTTCGGTGTTTCTACTTCTTCAACTGCCGGTGTCGCGACAATATCAGGCTGCTCTGTCGGCGCAACAGATACTGGGGGCGATGTGGACGCGCCCGGATCAATCGCTTGTAGGAAGGAAAGGGTGGGCTGGTAGGTTGCGTCAAGCTTCAGAGCTTCTAAAGCAGCGTCTTTGGCATCTTGCAACCGATGCTGTCCAAAGTAGGCAAGCGCAAGTGCATGGTGGGCGTCAATAAAATCAGCGTCCAATCGCACCGCCTGCTCAAAATGCTTTATCGCTTCTTCATACTGCTCCGCACGCAGATACGCTTTGCCTAATGTGTAGTGGCCATCGCGGATGTCGTTCATCGCACCTGTCTTTCCTTCTCCTATCCTATGAATAGGAGAGAGGGACATCATAGGATTAGGATATGCACACATTTTGTATTCTATTTTAGCATAAATATCTTTTCTACCGTATAGAAATGTGCTCGGCAGTCTACTTGTAATTTGTTATGGTGTGACACTATTTTCGTGGCAACAAGGACGCATTTTTATGGATATGTCGGATTGGTCAAACTGGTCAGTGCAGGAGCGGTGTGTCGCTGAAGTTATCATTGAGATGTTCAGGTGAACGATCCATCAGGCACAACAGGATTTCTACCAGAGAATATGTATGCGGAGCACTATGATCGCCTCAAAACGATATGGGTGCCAAGAATAGTTTAAGTGCAGATAGGCAGCCGTTGTTTAGATATTCAAAGCATTCGTAAACCGCGGTGAACTCACACAACAAGATAGGAAGGCACCACGCTATTAGATGAATCCGGAAGACACTATTACCATTGTATGTCTTGTGGATTCTTCGAATGCCCGATAAGCCCAACTCCGACATAGATGAGAATGTAAACAACGCCAATTTCGGATTGAGTTGTGTTGTTGTATCTGTCAAAATGGACACCATCTATTGCAGTTTTGTCTCTGGTTTTACCACAGATAGCTTATAAAGACTAAACGCACCATCTACAATCTCTGTGAACCGCAGTGGCGTAGGGTATCTGTTCTGACATATTTTACCATTTGCATCGTTGGTCGTAGGGTTCAGCTGGATTTCTTTTTTCTTTTAGCTTTCAGGTCTACCACGAGTTGTGCGTAGGGTTCATACCTTGCGTATCGTGGCAGTTTCCCTGTTAGTTCTTCCAGGCGAAGTGCGGTAATCGCAGCATTTTTGGGGTTAACACTGTAAGGTTTATCATAAATGGCTTCTTCTTTGTCGCTTCCCTGTTTTGTTACACCTTCTCTATAGATAACTTGATAGTTTTTCGGTGAACATTTGATGAGTTGGAACTCACCAAGACTGACTTCACTCACCTGTTCAAGTAGCCCGTTGATGATGTCAAAGAGTTTATCACGAGGGATTTGTAAATCTGCTACCTCAAAATAAGCGTCCTGCACATCAGATAATAGGATACGGAGAATATCGCTTATCTCCTCTAAACTGTATTGAGCGTTGTTGCCAATCGGAACTGAGTTTTTCATGGGAGCACCTCACATTGGACGCATCATTTAGGCATCTCTAATTTCAAACTGGTGAACAGCGTGCCGATATACCGGCACAAGTTGATCGTACACATTGAGAAGGAAGTTGTATTTCCTATATGCGATGAGCGTGCCATACAATACGTGTCCACTGAGCATGGTTGTTTTAACAGTTTTATCTGTTTTTAGCTCGTATGTTCTGAGTCCGGTGATTTTTACTTTCTTCAGACCATCAAAGGTTGCGAGCATCACGGACACGAAACTCTTTTATAAAGTGTATCGGCTTCAAGATTGGGCTTGGGTTCTTTTGCCTCTGTCAAGATGTTCACCGTCATTCCTATTTTGTTAGTTATATTTTAGCACAATGTGTTTTGTGATACAACAACCTTTATACACAGCGGGATTAGAGGATATGCAACATCATAGATGTCATTTTTTACAGGGCAGATGTCATCGGGATAGCTTTGTATCGTCTTAATCCATACCGGTTGAATTAAAAAAGACAGGCAGGTAACGCATGGACTACCTAACAAGATGCCGATTGTTTGACAAAAATATAGCGTCCATTACAGTACTAACTATATGATACTTTATGGAGGTGGCTACCGATGCAATACGACAAAGATAGATACGGAATATGGGCCATACCACACCCGCTTATCTTATTCTGGCTATTGTTCCCAGCACTAATATTCAACGAACTGATTTTCGGACAACGCCAACCTAAAGTCTCACTGGTTGACAAAATGAGTGATAAACCTTGGGCGGAACGTTGTTACATTCCCTGCGCGCACTGTGAAACCCTGAATGATGCCCGTTTGTGGGCAAAATGGGGTGCCTTTGGGAATTGGTTTGGCTTTGTTTGTCCAAGTTGCCATCAAGTCATTCCGTGTCTATGGAACATATTTAGTCTTGCCATATTAGCAATAACTTACCCGCTGTGGTATTTCCCCGCAAAGTTTGTCCGCCAAAGATGGCTTGAAAAAGAAAGATTAGCGAATGCTCTTCAACGCCCTCTGATCCAAGCAGAGTCCATAAACTGGCTTTTGAGAGGCACAGTCTTTTTCGGTGGAATCATGTATATGATTTTTGACTTTATCCCGCAGGTGTAGGATGTGCTGCATGGGAAAGAATGGGATTTGACAATGACGCTTGTTAATTTACCACTTTGGGTGATAACGGGCTCCGTATGGGGCTTATGGATGCGTTGGTGGATGAATCGCAAAGAACAAGGGTAGCGAAATACTTATTTCACGCTATATGAATCAGATTATGTATCAGAGGCAACTTTATTCTTTTCCTTATACCGCGCAATTGCCCCGCGTTCCGCCATCTCTGCGCGTGCGTAATGTGCTGGCATCTGCGAGTTCTTCCACCTGCCTACGACTTGTAAATCGACGACTGAAGCACCGGCTTTGGCGAGAGAGACCGCAGACCCTACCCGCAGGGAATGTCCTGATATAAACCCATCCACACCGGCAGCAGCAGCCCGTTGTTTAATTATCTGTCTGGCAGATACATCCGTAAGTCTACTAGTTTGTATATGCCCTCCCCGGCGTATCGGTCGAAATAGAGCGCCGCGTGTGATCCCTGCCTTCTCTCGATACAGCGTAATCGCGTTCCTTGTATCACTTGTTACGTAAAGTGCTACACCCGTACCCTGTTGATCTGTCTTTGACCTTTGGACAATCAGCGTGTTTTGTTTGAAGTGTCCGCAGTTCACCGCGACAACTTCCGATACTCGCAGTAGACAATCGGACATCAGCCGTATCATCGCGCTGTCCCTGTAACCTGCTAATGATTTATCAGCCTCAGCGAATGCGCACACACGTTCAACGTCAGCCCACACGAGCGCATCTACTTGACCGCGTCCTTTGGCATCTCTGCGTATTGTCCGCAATCGCTTTTGACTGATAGGGAACTGGGCATCAAGTGCGAGGACATTACTAAAATACCACTTGACAGCAGCCAAGCAGACGGAAAGTGTCGCGGGTGCTATTCCTTTTCAATACATGGAAACTGCAACTTTTCAATCGGATACTCCTTTACAGTAGATGGATATTATACCACAATCTTGTCTAAGAGAGTGGCCCGAATTTCCGATGGCAGTACGGCTGTTAGTTTGGAGCCATCTCAATTAGTTTTGGAGTTACGCGGAAGTTGGCGAATCCACTGTATCTTGAATCTGATATATCTGGGCAAGCGGAATCCTGCCTCGTTTTCGTGAATACACGAAAACGCCTATTTCATCCACGCTTGAAAGTGTGTGTCCGATAAGAATGAGAATGCATTCCGGACAGGTTGTGTTTGTGTCTTTTACTATCGCCAACTGGTTCTTGTCATCGGTTTGACTTGGAAAGGGAGGGGCATCTGGATGACTGTGCCATTCACCGACATAATAACGTTTACCACTAAAAGCTTGTCGGAGTTTCGTAAAGAATTTTCTCAAACCGGCAACACCTCTATAAAACGAAGTCCGAGAACCTTTCGAGTCTGGACTTAAAGGGGCAAGATCGAGAACAGAGGCTTCGAAACCTTTATCGGAATAACATCCAACCAAGGATGTTCCAACTTCGTTTGGAGAATGTGACTGCGCCATTTCCAGCATCTTCAGAAAGCAGGTGTTTGAGAGTCGTATGGTATATTTCTGGCAGTCCGACTGCCACATGAGTGTAGTGCCATCTGTCAATATTCTTTTCCCCATACCTTTTCGACACATACGGAGGGGTGGTCCCCCTTTTGTGTGATGAAGTTGTTCCTTTTGAGAATTACTGCAATTCCTGTTTCTTGTTTGGTGGCTATAGAATGGCTGATAATATCTACGGCGTGCGCAGCGAGAATTTGAACATGTGCATTGAGTGCGGGGAAGCTTGGATGCCAACACCCTGCACCTTCTATAATTTGTTCGTCCTTTGAGGGATGATAGAAATATACCCCAGGATCAATCGGTGTATATTTCTCTTGAACGGCGTAATTAAGATCCTTAAAGATGTCGAGGCATGGCATGCATTTACCGGATATACATAAGGTGAGCAATTCTGCGTGGAAATTAAAAAATAAGGAAATCAACCTTTTTCCGTGTTCCACTGTGTATTGATTCAACCACTGAAAAGCGGCTTCACTCGTGGTAGAATCAATAAATACTTCGGCATCTGTAAGTACCTGGCGAATTGTCTTATCCGATTGTGAATGTAGGGGTATCTTGGCAGAATACCCCTTTATCTTTGAGAAGGGATTTGCTCGCGATAATGTTTCGGCGAGGGCTTGTGCTTTACTTATATTGACAGAAGAACCATCAAGGGTATGGCGACAGAGATTGCCGAACTTTATCACGTCCGAATCAACGAGGCTCATTTGGTGCACGCCGCCGCGTGTGAGTAACTCTGCGATGGAACACCCCAAGGCCCCGCAGCCGAAAACTGCCATAGGTGTTGCTTGAACCTTTGACGGATACGACCCTCTTGCATATAATCGATCGCGTGCGACGTTTTCAACCTTTCCCCATGGCAACTGTTGAGAGGGTGAGAAACATCTATTTTCTATCAATTTTTGCCATATTTGTCTGGGTTTACGAGTAGACCCTTTTAAGGGAGGTTTTTGTTTTTGGCTTCTGAATCCTTTGAGATTTTGAAAAAGAAGAGGTTGCCAATGGATTTCGGTGAACGGTGCTCCGATTTTTTCTGGAATCGGAAAACCGATGAGGAGTATTCCGAACTTATGCGAATTGTTAAGATTCCAAGTTTCTTTGAGAAGTGTATAGAAGTCCAAACCATTCCTTGAACACAACGTGTCCATCTCCTCATAGGTTTGAGGTGGTCGATGCCTTTCATAACGGATATCGCGTACAATCAGCCAGTTCCCTTGAATTTTGTGATCTGTGTTCAACACTTCTGGTGCGAATTCTGATTCTCTAATTAGTGAACCATCCTTTTGGTTATAATATCTCACTGCGAATATCGCCGGAATCCCCTTACCCCAAAAGCATTCAACTCCACCGTATGTGTTGAGTCGAGATTCCCATTTCACATAGGAGTTTGGCGATTCTTCAAAGATAAAAGGAACACTCGTTGGCAAAGGTGAATTTAGAAGTTTCCGGCTAAAGTCTGGCAATTCATAGGGTTCACCGGGTTGTAGAAGGGTACCGTTTGCCGCATCTTCAAGCCATTTGATGGCCCACTTGATGTAGCAAACGAGCCGGGAAGCATCCAATGGGGCGAGTGTTTCTTCAGGCAAACACAATTTTCCAGTTTCAGCATCTTGGTGTGGGAACGCTTTGACATTTTCAGGATAGAATTCTACGGAAGCCCAGGGGAATGTTTCAGCGATCGAGACGCGTAAAGTAACTTCCCTCGGCACCTTCTCAGCATTGGGATGAGGGACTTTAGCAACACACTCAAATTCCCATCCCGTTTCCCCATCTCTTAGATTTTCCCGAATCGGTAGAGTAATTTCAACGAGACGGTGTTGAAGCAAAAGGCTATAGGCTTCTATCACAATATCAAGGAATTCACAAGGTAGTTTATCCATATCTGCGAGGTGTTAGATCACCTGTCTGGTTTCTTGGAGGCGGTACAAAAGGCCCTTTTGAGCTATTTCCTCTACTCCCATTATCATTAGAATCATCGGAGTCTGGGAACTTACTACCGAACAATTCCTTCCATTTTTCAATAGACTTTTCTTTCGTTTTAGCATCAAGAGCTTCACGTGCGATTTCAGAAGCTTCTGTCGCGTGTTCGTAGAATTTAGCAAACTCTTCGCCTTCCACCCGACCAAAAACATCGTGATCTACACCATGGTCGCAAAGATAGGGTGTTTTCTTCTTCTCCGCCTCATCGCTGTAATTCTCGACAATGGTTTCCAATGTCAACGTGACACCCTTTGCAACAGACGTTATATCATCAGGACAACAGACTCCAACGAGATGTTCAAGCGGATAGCCTTTCGGCCTGTCGTCAGGATGATGGACTCTCTGCCACCATTTTATGGCTTTGACGACATTAACGTAATGTTTATTGCATCTGGCGTTCTTGCCCCATGTCCATTTGATTTGCTCTAATGGATGGGTCTCCTCCCAGGCACCAGCATCGCGATTTGGTATCCATAACGGTTCAGTTTTCCATTCTTGTTCTTGACGGACAGTTTGAAAAATGGCAGTTTGACTGTTCCTTTTCTCCGGCGGAACCCACGATTTTACCAAGAGCCAATCATCGATATCCTCCGGGGTTAGAAATGTTCGAACGGCTTGGCTTTTGTAAATTGCTTCTTCTGCTTCAGACGGGGCCGAGGTGATGACGAGGTCGAGATTTACGTACGACAGTTCAATTCCAAATGAACGTCCTTGTCTGTGATATTTACCTTCATAGTATTTATCCAAAAAAGGTACGAAGATATCCATGGCATCATCCGGATTTGGATAGTTCTCTCGCTTCAAGTTGGTGACGGTGATGATATCAACGTCTAATTTTGCCTCACCTTTTGGACGAACAGCGGTAGCGCGCCGGTAACTTCCTTGTAGGAAAGTGCTGATAAGAACCTGTTTTAAATCCTCGTAACTCTCAAGCCGCTTACGTAACGTTTGATGCCCTGTTTTGCAATCATCTTTTTGATTTTCTGTCGGACGGATGTCTTGGAGAAATGTTATAAAATAGGTTGATAATTCCATGGTGTTGTTCTCCTAATTGTTAAGGTTGATAAGGGATACATAAGCTCGGATAATATTTCTGATCGCCACGCTGCCCTTCAAAATCGTATTCATACAATTGAATATCTGGGGTAATACAACGCAGTGTATGTCCAAGCACATAAGCTAATGCGACGGGACCCGCAAAAAAGAGATGTACCGTCTGGCACGTCTCGGGGAGTATCTCGCGAAGCTGTTCCGCTAGCTGATATCCGAGCTGCCATGCGTGAATGCCTCCAGATACCGCAGTGGGTCCGACTTCTCCTATAGGAGCGACTCGAATTTGCGGTAGTTCGCTGTATCCTTCAGCAGATAGGTAAACTTGCAGCTGTTTCTGAATATGATGCGTCACGGAAATTTCCAAGATGACTTCCTCATCAATTTTTCCAAAGGTTTGGAACCTCCACAGGTCTGCATTAGTATCGGGCGCACTCTGTTCCCAAAGCGTGTAGTCGTTTCTGTTCTTTTGTGTCGGTATGATTTGGATCCGATGTTTCGGACTCACCAAATTCCCCGCCAAGAACGCAATGCTTAGATGACAATCAAAGAAAAGATGGATGGGTTGCGGGACATCCATCAATCTTTCATCCAACATGAATACCGAAATTTTTTCAGGTATCTCTTTTTTCCAATATGTATCCTTCATAGGAAAACGTTGATCAAACAACGGGAGTAAATCAAGACGCGCGACTTGAAGATCGGTAGGACGCCGTGCAAACTGAGCGAAGCTTTGGATGGAGATTTCGCTGTGTTTTGTGGTGGTTGGGGCCATTAACTTTTCTTCATGGATCATCTGGTCAAAAGCCGCTTTGTCAAACGAATTACGTCCCTGTGCAAAAAGTTCCCAAGCTAGGCTGTCATAAGGGATGTGAGTTTCTGTTGGATCAATGGGTTTCAGTCCTGCTAACTTCAGGTGCGGTTCCATGTCTCTTGCAATATCTACAAGATGCTTTCCAAGCGTAAACCGAACAGTATTCAAGAAAGCGTGGAGTTCTTTTTCGGATATAGAGAGATGCGCTGCAAGTCTTGAACGCACTTGCCCCAACGCGGATCTCGGTCCACCCTCGTAAAAGGTTGAACGAATCGTTTCCTCATGCAAATGCTTGGCGAGTGTGTCTTGATGCGCCCAGTGCCAGTTTGAAAAAATGTACAACCGGAATGCGTTGGGAGGGAGTTGTTTTGAAAGTTTTACGTACGCGTCGTACAAGCGTTTCAGCATTGAATTCTGGGTGTTGATAAACTCTGGGTCTATGAGGTTTTCGTGGGTGAAGGCACCGTGCTGTGTCATATGGTACTTACACTGAAAGAAATCACAAACAACCTCTCGCTTCCCTGTTACTCGATCTTTTATGGGTTCATTGTAGGAGACGACAACATCATCGACAAAAGAGACGAGATCGCTTTCCAAGGTGACAGATTTGACATAATCGCTCGTTCTGAGTTCAAGCAACTTCAACCAGAAGACTCTGGCTTGGTATGCATCCCCGCTTCTTCGCGCTGTGATCGCTTTTGCCATTATAAAAAGTGCTCCTTGTGTTGTTTAGATTTCGTAAAGGTAGTTATCAAAATCTATTATAGCACGGAAAATAAGGAAAATCAAGATAAGTACAGCGTATCTCATAAATACTTAATCAACATACGAATACATGCCAGAAGCACAAAACGTAAATAGTTTTCAGCATGATATTCCCAACGCATACCAAACGGCAAAAGTCATCTAACCAACTGAAAAACGCTCCACTTTGAAACGGCGTTTATACCAGCGTAAACGACGACCATCCTGTGTCGATGCACGCTTGCGATACTTTTTATGCGGTGCTACCATGTCAATACCACGACACCACAACGACGCATCTAAAGAATCTAAGTCGTATGCTTTATCTCCGATCAACACTGTGGGTGTTGCTGTAACAAAACAGGCATCCAATGCCGGTTTAACAAGACCCACTTCATGACAAGATGCGCTCGAAATCAAAATACTTATAGATCTGCCCTGCTTCTCGTAATCGCTACCAACTTTGTACCTTTGCAACACTTCGTCTTTCCTACACAAATCCTTTTTTTTTGACGCAACGAACTTCGCATCAATGCTACACTCACTCATATTCAGTTGACGGCGTTTCTCAAGTATTTCTGTGATTGTTCTTAGCACTTTTTCAAGGGTCCCATCCAAAGACCATTGCTGGAAACGACGATGGCATGTTTGATAAGGCGGATACACTTTCGGTAAATCCCGGCAAGTTGCTCCCGTCCGCAATATCCGGAGTATTCCATCTAACACTTCTCTATTATCACGCCAAGGTCTACCGCGCTTACCTGAAGGAAGTTCGGACAACAAGGGTTCAATGATTTCCCATTTTTTATCCCTTAGTTCCATCGAAAACATCTCTAAACTTTCAGATTTTCTCAAAAGTCTAACAGAGATGACTTCTTAAAAGTCTTATTTTCAAGTACCCACTATTTATGAAATATGCTGCGTACACTGGTATGCGCGCTTTGTAAACGCGCAGTTATCGCTCAAACATCTGGAGACACAAAATGCACAAACGACAAATAATAATTTACAGTATGATTATCATAGTAACATTTTTCTGTTGTATCCTCATCGCATCAGGTCAGTCCACCGACGCTGAAAATTCAACAGAAAATACCCAATCCTCTTCTGAGGAAACCCCCAAAGAAGAAGATAGTCCTGAAATCAAAGGCACACATGCCACATCAAAAGGATTCTTTGCACGTATCAAGGAGAAAATAGAATCATTCATTCCCGATGACCCACAAAGCAAAAACAAAGACGCATTTGGCATCTCAACTAATGCAGATGACAAAATACGAAACTTCAGTATCTTTGCTGGAGCGCCATTAAAGTTTAAATCTCTCAAATTAGCGGTTAATGGCAAATACAGCCAAGCTTACCATAAGAATGGTCTCCTATCAGAAATGAAAAAGACCTCTGAATCGGAAAGTCAAAAACCAAAATGGATGTTTCTTTCAGAATCTTATGCATTCGGACTTGAATCACATCTCACCAAAAAACTATTTGGATTTTTAACATTCGGTACACAGTTTGACTATCAAAACGGCATTAAACCCGAAATAGATCCACACGTCCATACGGATCTCTTCGCGCAGTTCCCTTTAGCATCCAGCGGGGACTGGCTTAAACTTAAAGGTGCAGCAGGTATCTGGGTAGCAGGACAAGAGCTGGGTACGAACTCAGCAATGTTCAATTCCGGGTGGCATTTACACATTGACACCAATATAAAAGGTTTCAAATTTGGTGGTCTTGATATATCGTATATTAACATGATGGTCGAGGCATTACCGCGCTGGAAATTGGGAGAATTTCGCGTGATTGGGTCACCTGAAATGGTAATCAAATTCAAACCATTTGGGGATAAATTTGCGCTCGTTATTCATGGTGAAATTGAATACTATTACAAAAAAACAGGTTTTACATTCGAACCAATAGTTGACATCGACCCACTGAAAATACGTTGGACCCAACTCATTCGGGTGCCGTTCTAATTATACCATTAAGCGCGTCTACTTGTTCATGTTGCTTAGACAACCGATCCTTTTCATTACACATACGGAGAAGAGACTTTTAAGGCGTACTGTGAATTGACAGGCGAGAGTCCAGAGAATTGGATTTCGATTTTGCAAATGAAGCAGCCGCGTCCAAACTTGTCGAATCCCAATCCTTGCATTTAGGAACGGGTTAGAAAGAACGTGGCGAACCAGATGGCAATATACCGTATGAATACGAATATCTTGGATACGTTCTTAATCATATCAAAGGGTATTTTGATAATGTGCAAAACGCTCATATTCAGGAGAGAGATATTTACATTTTCGCGTGTTATGCACAAAAACAAATAGGTAATTTAAGAGATACTGCGGAGTATATTGATGAAAAGTATAGTTCACAAATTTAAGGAGTATACACATGGAACCATAATGACGCTAACATGGTGAGTTGACATTTACTGGTCAAAATATCGGTGTCTCAATAGGAAGAAGGCACCCGCTTTTTTTCAGGTCGCGCTTTCATCAATGGTAATGAATCAGTTAATTGTTAAAATGGAGCGGTGTGGCAGTGCTTCGGTGCTGTGCTGGACGCTTGCGCTATGTGCCACAGGACAAGCCGACGCTCGGGTAAGATATGCTGTAAAAAATCCGATTGCTATTTCAATGGGTAACAGTAAAGAATTCTGTGCAACTACCACTTGAAAACATTGTCAACCGAGGACAACCCAAATTACCCTTTTTTTATTTTTTATTGAAAAGTTCCTTCACAATTTGCATCTAAATTTATTTTATGTTATACTTATATTAACAATTATGCAAATGTAAAAGGAAGGAAAATAATATGAGTCAACCGTTTGCCACACGCCTTAAGCGACGCCGAGAAGAACTTAACATGACCCAAACTGAGTTGGCAAATGCAGTAAACACAACGCCAGCATCAATTTCGCAATTTGAGAACGAAAAACGCAATCCTTCTTTTAAAATGATTACAAACTTGTCCAGAGCCTTGAAGATCACAACAGATTATTTGATTGGAGAACAAGAACTCGGGCACGCCGATGTTTTAGCGGATCCAATGTTGCGTGAGATGTTTACGGGAGTATTAGATTTTAATGAAAAAGAGAAGCAATCACTTTGTGATTTTTATGCGTTTCTAAAAGCGAGATCGGAATCCTTCAGAGCATCATCTATTCAGTAAATACTCATCTAACTTATCGAATGCGAGTTTGCGATAGGTGTATCTGCGGACTGCCTCAGCGCGTGCGATGAACCGAATTGCGTCAATAACCTCTGGCGAGGCAACGGATCCGTGTAGCTGCTCAAAGCTCGTTAACATTGTCTCATACAACTCGTCTTCTATTTCAGCAACATAAGGTGGGAGTTGATCTGCTTGCACACCCCGAATTGCATCTGTATCAACATTTTCCGGCAATTCGCCTGATTCGGCAAGCACCTCAGTTATTTTAGCTATAACATCATCAATTGATTGTTTCTTTTTTGACATTGTTCACTGTGTTTGTTAATGTGCATTAGGTATAATTGTGTAACTAAAAGCTTCTGATATATGCGCTACAAATGGTTTATCTTCTAAGTCTACCAATGAATACCACTCATTCAAATAATCCTTGAGAAACCCTTTCGAAGTTGGCAATTTGCGAATGGCATTCCATCCTGTAGGCGTGTCCTCAAATATTGATAAAAGTTGATATGCTACCAAAGCGTTTTTCTCTCTTTGATATTCATCTTTGCGTAGTTCCTCCTCGTGTTCCAAGAGCTAGGAATTGAGATCGATATTGTCAGTTAAATTAATACCATAATCATCTAACGTTTTATGGTAATACTTTTCAAATTTGCATGCATAATCCGACCAATTGGGATATGGAGAGTCATGTTGCCAACGTTCAGCCATGCGGCAGAGTACAAAAAAAGATGCCAGTTCACAGATTGTCTCATGAAACCACTTGTTAGGATTGTTTTTCAACTTATCATGATCAGAGAGAACATGACAAAATTCATGGGCAAACTGATATGCATATTTATTCCATTCTCTGTTACGAGCAGATAGTTTTATGGTTTTTTGTGTTTCAGTTGGGGAACTATAAAGGGTTATAGGATCACTACCAATAGGACCCGGTATAACTTTTATATTCGCAGTAAAAGGGTTTCTTAGCAATCCAACTATATGAGATGCTGTGTCTATAACTAACTTTTCAACATCCTTACGACGATCTCCATCCCAATTAGAAGGAGGAACAACAATATATACTTTGTGCTGTATCATGTTAGTCTTTTTCATTTATTCCTCGCAAATTTTAACTTTACATATAATTCGCGCGCCTTGATTTAATGTCGTCCTGCACTTTTCCGGCTTTTACTTTTGCATCACCTCTTTTTATATAGTCATCTGCAAGCAGCATTTTTTGCACAGGACGTAATTTAAGTTGGAGGGTTATTTTTTGTAATAACACTGTCTATTTCTTTCAGAGGCTTCTATTTTTGCGAGTATCCCTGTGGCATGTTATACCTTTAAGGAATAATTAAGTCAAATTATTGAAGATGTGATATGTTAAGAAAAATGAATGGAAGTGTGAACATGCGTTTGCGTTTTAGTGAGAGTGAAATTTCCGAATTGGCTTGTTTACTTTTGAAAAAATAGATGGAAATAGGTAAAAATTTAAAAAAATAGGGTAGAACGCAATTTTTTTCTTGACAAATAGATTTCTATATGTTATAATAAAAATAACAAGTTGACTTTTTTTAGCAACTGTTGTAAATTAAAGGTGGCAGATTTGTTATTCGATTTGACAGAAACCCATAATAAAATATGGGGCCCTACCAAATCGAATAAATGCCCTGCCGGTAATGTGAGTACCGGCAGATGCGGCACTGCCAAACCGAATCTTTGGGCAGCGCTAACTCAATTGTAGCATGAAAATAAAATTATGGGTGATACTTCTGAGTTAGCACGCCAAATAACGAATATGCCGATCTCCGAATAGAGACGGCAATCTATAAGGAGACTTTTCAGATGAAAACCCTGAAATTCAACCCTTTCCTTATCGCATTTGCGATTACCATGCTATGCATGGGTATTTCTTTATCTACTCTCAACGCTGAATACGATGGTTCATGGGGTGAAAATAACCCTGATGTATCTGGTTTTGTTTCTATAGACGATCTAACCACAATATGGTACGGCCCTGACGAAACTGCCTATACACAGAGTTATCACACGTTTAGTGCCCTCAATACCTCTGACGACGAATCGTATTCTTACGATTATGAATTTCAACACGCGCTCACCCACTATGATCAGAATACAGGTCAATTTGGGGCGCAAATAGCGGAAGATAAAGAGACCGGTTCCGGGACCTTGGAAGAGTCGGATGAGCCAGGTCATTCTGCGAGTAGTTTTGACTACCAATATATCTACTTACCTGACCAAGGTTTAGTGGACGGCGAGTGGTATGGAGTTAGAGCTTATACTCGCCTTGAAATCCGACCCCGAGTGGGCCAGGGTGATAGTTGGTGGATAGGATCAAATATGTCATTCCAATACAGAGAACCGGATAACTAAACGGTCTACGTTGCTACGCGGGTACCTTCCCAGCGAGGGAACCCGCGTGCTTCATAAGGAGCTTACTTATGAGACAAAAATTTCTAATTATGTGTTGTCTGATCTTGGTAGGACTGTCCCCCCTTGCTCCTGCGAAAATTCTTTTCGACTCTTCCCGCGACAGCACTGTTCAAGGCAATCAGCAAGACGCAAACTATGAAATTTACATAATGAACGATGATGGTAGTAACGTCCAAAATATAACAAATAACCCGCTTTTAGAAGAAAGTGGACGCTGGTCACCGGATGGAAAACAGATCGCTTTTGTGAGAGACATGGATAACAGACTTAGCCATGTAATGCAAACAGACATCTTCATAAGGGATGTAAAAGGGACTTATGAAATCAGACTCACTGATCACCCCGCAGCCGATGGGCCGGACATCACGTGGTCACCGGATGGGACACGCATCGCTTTTGTAAGCCTCCGCAGCAAGGGGCTAAATATTCACGTGATTGACGTGGAAAGCAAAGTCGTCACACAATTGACAAACAATGCAGAGATAGGTGGCAGTGCCACTTCCCCAGATTGGTCTCCCGATGGAGACACCATCGTCTACACTCAGGTCATACCAGGACAAGGACGAACGATCTATACCATGTCCGCTGACGGTAAACATCAGAAACCCCTTGTCCCTGTTGATGTTCGGTTATTTAGAGTTTCTCCCCGTTGGTCTTCTAGTGGAGACGCAATATTATACGCTGAAACTGAATACGAGATCGTCAACAACGCACGTAAAGTTGCCGCAGCCCGTATATTTATTCATCAGTTGCACAATCACCACCATAAAAAAATAACACTACCGAACAAGTATCTTGTGAGTAGTGTCGATTGGATGGGAGTGGGAGATGAAATCATACTGAGTGCAAGAGATACACAAACGCGCAAAGCAGACATATTCCGGTATCACATCGGCAGGCAGCAGCTAACGAACCTCACCGAAGGACCCGGCGGCGGTTTCAACGTCGATTGGATAGCATCGGCATCCCTCAACGTGATGCCCACAGGTAAACTGGCATTGCAATGGGGAAAACTCAAACGTGGTAACTGAGAGGCGGGCAGATAGGCGATAATCACACATTCGTGCGCTGGCAAGGATAGTACTATATGCTGTACATTGCCTAAAAGCACCCGCGCGCAAGCGCACATATTCACACCACTAAAGGTGAAATACTAATTTGCTACCGGATAAATTTAAAAAAAAAAACGCCTACTGAAAATATGACCGAATTCGTGTCACATCATCTGGCGGGTGACAACGGATTCGCACACATGAGACAATATAGACTGGCGCCCATCAAGAAATTGATTTATGTCCATAACCTCAACCGCCTGTATCACCGGCTTTTCCATCCCTGATCGTCTGTCAGAATATCGATGTGTTCCATTGACACTATTTTTGACAACGCCCCGCATCCAAACGATCTGCCCTTCAGAAAGCGTGCGCGCCTTCCGATACAGACTCGGCAATACATCAACTCGCACCACACCCTTTAAGTCCTCCAACGCAAGCAGCGCCATAGAATCCCCTTTCGGTGTAATTAGTTTCTTAATACGAGTTATCATGCCGATGATATCGACTTCAACATCATTGTGAAAATCAGATAGCGTTTCGGTGTCCGCAGTTGCATAGTTGTAGATAATATCATAGTATTCTTGGACTGGATGCCCTGACAGATAATAGCCGACTAACGCCTTTTCCATCGCTAACCGCGCAAAAGGTTCATATTCCGCTGTTGTCTCAAGTGGAATTCTAATGTCAATTGGGAATAGCGGTAATTGTCCACGGTCACGCGCCGATTTCACAAGTTTTCCCAGTTTCATGATTTTTTCCAAGTTCGCGATCAGTGGTGCGCGACACCCTTCAAGTGAATCGAACGCACCAGAGAGAATGAGACTCTCGATTGTCCGTTTATTGGCGACACGCGTATCAACGCGCCCGCAGAAATCTTGCAATGAGCGAAAAGCACCGCCCCGCTCACGAGCGTCTATGATGACATCTATTGCCCGATCCCCCACATGTTTGATAGTGATAAGACCAAAATTAATAGCGTCACCGTCCACCGAAAAATACTTGTTACTGCGGTTTATATCGGGGGACAGTACATTGATGGATACACCCAGATATTCCTCAAGTTTTTGGCACTCCTTGCGGTAGGGGATGATTTTGGAAGTGTCGTCACACTCACTTGTCATAATCGCAGCCATGAACTCATGCGGATAGTGCGTTTTCAGATACGCCATCCGGTATGTGACAATCGAAAACGCCACCGAATGCGATTTATTAAAGGCATACCCGCCAAACGGTTCTATCAGGTCAAAGACTTTTTCTGCGTCTGTTTTTAGGATACCTTTTGCGCAAGCTCCAGCGACAAATTTATGGCGCTGCGCTTTGAGTGCCGCTTCATTTACCTTTCCCATAGCGCGTCTGAGAACGTCCGCCTCACCAAGCGAAAAACCCGCTATATCACGCGCAATCTGCATCACCTGCTCCTGATACACGCAAAGCCCGTAGGTGTTTTTGAGTGCATTCTCAAGTAATGGATGCACATATTCGACCTTTTGTAAGCCGTTCTTACGCGCAATGAACTGGCGTGTCGTGCCACTTTCCAGCGGTCCCGGACGATACAACGCAGCGATCGCAGAAAAATCAGCAAAGTTCTCGGCTCGCAGCTGCCGAACAACATTATACATCCCAGGCGATGTTTCCAATTGAAACAGACCCTGAACCAACCCTTCACTCACAAGGGAATAGGTTTTGGCATCATCGAAGGGAATAGCTTCTAAACGAATATCTTTACCGCGATTCTCTTTTATCATCCGGAGGCTATCGTGCGTTTTCGTGAGACTTCGTAACCCAAGAATATCAAACTTGATGAGACCCACATCTTCTACAGTTGCGCCTTCAAACTGTGTCGCGACCTGACCATTCTTTTTGAAGAGCGGCACATGGTCGGAGAGCTGACCATTGGAAACGACAACCGCAGACGCATGACACGATACATGCCGTTTCAAGCCTACAAGGGAAGCGCTTATTTCTATCAACTCACGATATTCTGAAAGTATAGCGAGCTCCTTCACTTCAGGGAACTTTGCTAATACATCTTCAAGCGATATGTTGGCAGTGTATGGCAACAGCCGTGTCAGTTTTTTCGCCTTGTCAGGCGGGAGACCCAACGCACGCGCAACATCCGTGATCGCAGCCCTGGGCCCTAACGTTGAAAAGGTCGCGACTTTGCCCACAGAGTCATGACCGTATTTTTTGATAATGTAGTCTATTACATGGTCACGCGCACGGTCCGAGAAGTCTATGTCAATGTCAGGCGGACTCACACGTTCAAGATTCAAAAAACGCTCAAACATGCAATCGTAATCCATCGGGTTGAAGCTAATCACACCAAGCGCATAAAGCGCAAGACTACTGGCAGCTGAACCGCGCGCAGCAAGCGGATACCCTTGCAGATGGGCATAGTTGACATAATCCCACACAATCAGAAAATAGCCTGCATATCCGGTCTTACGAATGATTTCCAACTCATAATTCAACCGGCGTCTGACATTAGAAGACAGCTCACCGCCCATTTTCTCTTGCAAGCCTTGATAACACAGTGCCTTGAGGTAACTGTCATTTGTGTGTCCTGCGGGGACATCGTATTTCGGCATTACATACTTCCCGTAATCTAAATTGAGTTGACACCTATTTGCGATTTCAACCGTATTGGTAATGGCTTGGGGTAGATAATCCTTGAGTGTCTCACGCATGGCATTAGCACTCTTAAAATAGTAGTGATTCGTCCACCGAGACCGATGCGAATCTTTGACAGTAGTTTTGTTTTGGATACAGAGAAGCACATCATGTAATCTATGGTCAGATTTGTGAAGGTAATGACAATTGTTTGTGCCTACGATAGGGATTTCATATTCCCTCGCTAAATCTACCATGTGCCGATACGCTTTATGTTCTCTGTCAATATAATGGTTTTGGATCTCAACATACAGCTGACGCGCCCCCATTATATCAATTAGCGTTTTGAAGCACTGGATAGCTTCGGCGCGTCTATTTGCGGCAAAAAGATGCGGCACCTGCCCGTCAATGCATCCAGTCAACGCGATAATCCCTTCACGGTATTCACGCAAGAGTTCCAGGTCAATACACGGTTTGTCACAAAGACCTTCCGTATAACCGAGCGATACAAGTTTCATTAGATTTTTGTAGCCAGTCGCGTTTTCTGATAAAAGCGTGAGATGGTATGGGGCACTCTGGTCTTTACCGAATTTTCTGTGATCGCCGGGGGCAACATAGACCTCACAGCCAACAATCGGGTTTACGCCTGCCTTCTGTGCAGTGGTGTAAAACTCCCAAGCACCGAACATATTACCATGATCGGTAAGCGCAACAGCTGGCGCGCTATTTTCTACCGCCCACTGAACAATATCAGGGATACGACAGGTGCTATCAAGCATACTATATTCGCTATGGTTATGTAGATGAACAAATTCCCCAGACATTTATACTCCTTTCCGCTGTCTTTCTTGCTCGGCATTTACACAATGTGAGGCTGCGTCCCATACGAGTTGAAGCGACTGGAAGTATGCCATCTCCGCTTCGATCAGACGGCTAACATCCTCTAACCCGCCATTCGCACGCATCTTTGAAAGCGTATTCCAGTTTTGGACAAGTAACCGATTCGCACGCGCAAGCGCGTTAAAATGATGATCTGCAATTAGATTGTTCTCAGAAGCCACGATGATATGTCCTATTCTGTTCGGTGGGGACAGTGCTATCTAATATAAGCCAATATCCTGCTACAACAACCTGCTTCAGTGGCATCTTGCCGCAGTTACGACTATCGTATTGATAGAGGAAATCATGCACTTTGTCAAAAAGTTCGCGTGTTATCATCAGCGCGACAACAGTCTTTTTCGCGCTGTTTACGACTGTGCCAACAAAATATGCGATAAGTTCTTGGCGATTTCCTTTCGGATATGGGCCACTCGCCTTTATGAGTTGATTCGTAACGGGGTTCACATGCCGTAAAGGGGGTTGCTCACGGTATACTTCAACATCGTCCCACGCAATCGGTGGGAGCGGTTCAAGCAACGCACAATCAAGTTTCCAAATCATCTGAATCTCGTCAAGCATATCCGCATAGTCTCTGATTTTCATTTCACCGCCACCCAACGGGTCGCGGAGCGGACTCCAAGGACAAGTTTCACTATGAGGTAGCCAAGAAATAATCTCCCCATCTTGATTGACGATGTAATCGTAGGCGAACGGCTTGCCGTTTCGGGTTCCCGGATAAACTTTCCGTAAACACCGCGGACATTTCGCAAGTTGTATCATGCTAATCCCCTAACTAAAACGAATCTTTTGAACAGACCCACAACTCTATCCACGCGGCAACTTCTATCAGTGCTTTGGGTAAATCCAGATCATTTCGATTGACATGTCGCGGTATCATAAACACTTTCTCAGATACCAGACTCCACCAAAGGTGATCGCAACGTTCCTGCTTACCGTTTTGGCTTATGATCTGTTCTTTCGCCATTTTAACTTTCTCGTAATATGTTTTCTTATCAATAGACATTCAATATCAACACCTCTATTTTTATTTAACAGAAAATGTATTATAACTAAAAGTTAACTTTTTAAGCAACAAAAAAATTTACTTAACGTTAAAAATTGTGAGACACGTTCGGAAATCTTTTAAAAACAAAAGGGCTGGAGTCATTTCTCCAGCCCAATTAGCGTTCCTAATGAAGTGCCAAAACCAGCACGTTTTTACAGAGGTGTTATACATTCTGGCGAATCATTCTTAGGTGTATTCACGAACTTTGATACTGCATAAGCCTCCATCTCGCTATCAGTATACGGCTGCAGCATCTGTTGCAGCTTATCGGGTGCTTGTTCACCGGGGGCAAGCCATTCTTCATAAGTTTCCGGTGGTAAAATTACCGGCATCCTGTGATGTATTTTTTCTAAAAAAGAACTCGGTGGACAAGTAATTATCGTGCAAGATCGGATAGACTCGTCAACGCCTTTGTTATCCCATTCCTCCCATAGTCCGGCAAACGCAAACGGATTTTGTGATTTGAGGCGGATGTATACAGGTTGTTTTGTTGTTTGTGTAGGCACACCCACCCATTCATAATAGCCGTCTGCCAGAACAAGACATCGCCGCCGTTTGTAAGCATTTCGGAACGACGGTTTCTCGCGCAAAGTTTCTGAACGCGCGTTTATCATCCGACTGCCTATTTTCGGGTCTTTCGCCCAAGAAGGAATGAGTCCCCACCGGCAAAATTCAACCTTTCTTCCACCATCGGGCGAGGCATTCGTAATCACCGCAACGTCTTGGGTTGGCGCAATATTGTAACGGGGTGGAATATTACCCGGTATTTCAATGTCGTCACCGAATAATGGTAACTGTATTGCTGTATATCGTCCACACATTTTATCTCTCCTAAAATATCATAAACAAGTTTATGTATTTATACGGAAAATCAACTATATACACTACAATTAAGAAAATAAAAGGGCGGTATTGGTGCAAACGGTAGGCGGGGTTTGCTGCGGGGCGTGGTGTCAGTATGCTATGTGCTTTACGCTTGTGCTGTTAGGTAGGAAAGCCCATCATCAACTGAACGCCTGTCATATCACTAAGGCTATAGGCATTCCACTTTTTGCCATAACTCCGACGCGTCACGTGGCGGCGTTCACCCCAGAGATGTGAGAATATCAAAAGCGGGCTACTATAGGTACACGGCACATAAGAGAGTCCGGCATCTTAAGTTTCTTAACTAAAGTTAACATTTATGATAAAATATCCTTATGAATACCGAAACAAGACAACGGATTATTGTGAGAATAGTCTTTGGGAACCCCTTTCTGAAGTTGCGAGCTCCGAGGGATTCTCCCTAAACTATCTCTATAATGACCGTTCCAAGAACAAAGCCGAATGGGACAAGATCACGACTCATTTTCAAGACGATCTGATTCGCCGTTACCGACACGCTATATATCTTCGTGGGTTGAAGTTATCGGATAGGACTTTGACGGACGAGGATCATCAAACCTACGCCGAGATTGAACGAGAAAATCACATCGAACTTCAAAAACTACTTAAAAAGAGATATAACCTATAGTATATCATATCAAAGCGGTTAATCTTTGTCAAGTGCAGTATTTTGATTCAGGGCACCGCCCCACCGTTAAGCTTAGGAGATTACAATGTCAACAAGACAACAGAGAAGAAAAAAGGAACGTATGATGAAAACAAATAGATCAAATAATGTTGAATCTCACATATATGCAATGTGCATTGTACATGATGACAATTACGAGAATCGTAGTCCGTTAAGTTTAGATAAGTTCATAGAAATCACAAAGTACGTGTCCGAACTTGCAGACCTAAATATAAAACATTTTGTGTCGGAGGGCATGGCAACTGTATTCTTCAGAATGCATGAGTCTAATGACGGTTCAAGTATGACCTTTCATAAAGTAAAGAAAGAGGATATTAACACAGAAACTGCCTTAGATTCACCAACTATATGCAAGATTATGCCCTTCACTCAATGGGTAGATGCCGTTGTTGCGATCAAGATATATGACAATGAAGGTATCCGTATTGCCACAGAAATGGCTGAATCCGTAAAAAGCCCGATAGAAGCACGAGAAGCACATTTCTTTTTGTCAGAGTTTATATCCCATACACAATTTGAATTAAATGGTATCCGAGATTTAGCCGAGCAGGGCAAAGCAACACCTGAAATGAATACCCCATATTGTATATTACTTCTACCCGAATCCAAAGAAGGTAATATCATGGAAAATTGTAGTATGTTAGATATTGCTAACAAAGTCAATTCCCTTATCCAGGCACAATGGTAACCAATCAAAATGAAAGGAGAAGGAAAGATGCATCAAGATAAATCTCATAATCTACACGATTTTATGAGACAACAACGTAGAATGCTTGAGGATTACCAGTATATCCGAGAAAATATGGATGACAATCGAGTAATGCTGGAGATCAAGGAGAAGAAAACTGGGCAAAGCTATTACGTGATTGGCTACCAAGAACATACGAGATCGTTACGAGAGGTCAGATAATAGGTCAAGATGGTACTCTTAGCCCGCAAGTTGACGTGTTAGTTTTGAAAAGTATCTATCCGAAGCGGCTCATTGATGAGAATATCAAAATATTTCTTGCCGCTGGTGTTGCTGCAGCATTTGAATGTAAAAATACACTCAAAGCCTCACATATTGAGGAGGCTGTTGAAACCTGTGTCAAGATAAAGAATTTGTATCCAGAACGACAAGGAACCCTTACAAAGAATTGCATGCTCCTATTGTATTTGGATTACTAGCACATTCTCATTCTTGGCAAGGCAAAACTCAACACCTGCAGATAATATCGAAAGCAAACTTTAACAGCTGACCTATGCCATGTATCACATCCTAGACAATGCCTCGACCTACTTTGTGTTGCTGACCTTACTACATGGATTATGTGTAAAGTGACGCTTTTAGATGATTTTGTCTCGATTAATCCTTCTACATCAGTAGGCTCTTTTATTTGTGGTCTTATAAAAAAACTTGCTTGGGAAAATTCGGATCTTCGTAGTCTTGCTGATTACTATGAAGAAGTAAAACTACGTGACGCAGATTTCAGCTCTTCACAACGTAAATGGGAACCTAATCGAGTTTATAATCCAGAAACACTTTCATTTTTTGGAAGCAAGGGACCGGTATCAGGAAAGGAAAATATTTGGAATGAATGGCTTAGATTTTTTGGATAGAAAACAAGAACGCTGGCTTAACCCACGACTCGCGAAGCAAGGCAATTCTAATCTAAGTCGGGGGCGACACTAGATGAAGTGATAAAAACTTTAAGCACTGCTGCTCCTCGGAAATTGAATGCATTAGTATTAGCCAAGACTGAATCGACTACGATATGACAGATTCAAAAGAAAAGACACCCATTGAATATTTGTTAGCCCTATCTTCCGTTAAAGGGTTGGGCAATATTCGGATTGAACGTTTGAGAGAACACTTCGGGAGCGTGAAAGCAATCTTTGACGCGGAACCCACTGAAATTCAGCAAATCTCGTCATTTAGTCTCGCTCTTGCTTCACGGATACGCACAGCAGCTGGCAATCTCACGATATTTCGGGAAAAACTCGAGGCTTTCCGCGAACAAAATATTCATGTGTTGTCTCTTGAAGATACGAATTACCCCGCAAGACTCAAAACGATTTCTGATGCCCCTGTGATTTTGTGCCGAGTTGGCGAATTAACAGAGATTGGCGACTCGTGTGTAGCGATCATAGGAACGCGGGAGCCGACCAGAGAGGCATCTCATTTGACGCACGAGCTCGCGACAAAATTAACAAATGCAAAGTTCACAGTTGTTAGTGGACTTGCGGGAGGGATTGATACGTGGGCACACAAAGGAGCACTGGAATATTCAGGAAAAACGATCGCGGTGCTGGGGACAGATGTCTTGACTGTATATCCTTCAAAAAATCGACAGTTAGCTGCAGATATTCAATCACACGGTTGTTTGTTGTCAGAGCACCCGTTTCCGACTTCACCAACACCGCGGAATCTCGTTCAACGGAATCGTATCATCAGTGGAATCTCACTAGCAACAATCGTGATTGAGGCAAAAGAGGGTAGTGGCTCGCTGCATACGGCGAGATTTGCCAAAAAACAGGGGAGACTACTCGTTGCATGCCAATGGGAAGATGATAGCAGAAGTAAAGGGACACAAGCGTTGGTAAGGAAAGGTGCGATTTCGTTCAAACCTGATGGGATTGATGATGTGGTGAAAATGCTGAAGGAAACAACTAAAGACACTGTTACTCACACGACTATTGATAGAAAGTCCACTCATGAACAGTCGGATAAATGGATACAAATGGAGTTATTTCCCCAAACTACTGTTCCAGAAAAACCGACTCAGGATACTAATCAAAAGGCTCAGTAATATGGAAAGAAGCGAACGTATTCAATTTCTCATTCAAGACTCAGCAGCAAAACCTTATAAAGTCACATTCGTTAAAACCGGAAAAGAACTTGCTGCTTTTTGTACCTGTCAGGCAGGTCAAAATGGGTTATCATGCAAACTGAAGTGCCACCGTTAATTCAGACCATAAATTAGGAAAGTTAAGACAAGTTTTTTTGTTGAAATTCCATAGGTGTTAAATATACTAACGCTGAGTGGGGGTGTTTCTGATTATATACCTGTGTGATAAAATGCCCGATGCGTTCTCTCGCCTCGGTTATATCCTCGTAGTCATTGAGGTGAACTTCTTCCTCCTTGAGTGTGCGGATGCGTCTTTCAGCATACCCGTTCTCCCAAGGACACCCGCGATGTGCTACCGAAATCTTAATGCCATGCCGCGTGAGTGTTGAAATATAGGCACTTGAGAGATATTGAACGCCTTGATCGCTATGATGGATCTCTGGAACACTTCGCCGTAGTGCTTGTTGTAGCGGTTTCAAGGTCAGCGGTTGGGTCAGGTGTTGACTCACTTGCCACCCTCTAATCATGCGAGTGAAGACATCCATGAGCAGAGAAACATAGACGAAACGCACCTTGAGTCGGACGTAGGTAATATCGCCAACCCAGACCTGATCGCATCGAGAGACCTGAAGGCTTTCAAGGCGATTGACCCAGGGACGCACACCGTCAACAGAGTGCGTAGTTTGACAGACGCATTTTGACAGAGACCTTGAGGTTGGCAGTTCTCATCAATCGGGCAACACGTTTATACCCGACGGTGTATCCCATACGCAGCAGGAGTTTTGTAATACGCCTATAACCATATTTTGGATACCGCAGTGCTAACGCCTCTATTTCCTCTCGGAGACCTGCTTGTGAAGGGTCGCTTTTCGGATGATAATAGAGATTGCTTCGGTTGAAACCGAGTGTCTCACATATCTGCCGAACCGAATAGTCTGTCTGTAGTGCTTCAACCATTTCTCGCTGCTCCATTGGGGTTAGCTCAACCAAGTCAAGGCTTTTTTGGACGTCAAGTGCTACAGTCAACCGTCCAACGAGTTGCTCAAAGTGTGCAATCCGCTCCGCCGCAGCGTCTGACTGCTTATCAGCAGGCTCAAAGAGGGATGCCACATTTTCAAGGAGCTGTCGCTTCCATTTTGAGATTTGTTCATCGCTGAGGTTGTGTCGCCGACACAACTCCGCTTGTGAACTTTCACCCGTAAGTGCCTCAAGGACAACTTTGGCTTTAAACTCGGGAGTGAAGTTTCTTCGTTTTCGTTTCGCCATCGGATACTCCTTTTTAGTAGATGGATATTATACTACAATCTTGTCTAAGAGAGTGGCCCGAATTTCCGATGGCAGTACAAAAAACCATAAAAAGTGCTATAATTTCTTGCATGGGCGATTGTCCTTTCAAAGTTATTGTTTTGACTTTCTATAACTTTAGGACATCTGCCCTATTTATTCAACTATTTTTGGCGAAGGTATTGTAATATATGAATGTTGAAATAGTTGCCGAGTGCTTTTAAACAATTGCTGCTAACTCTTCATTGGTAAGTACGAGAAAGAGCGTCATTGCGCGATTATGTACCTTATCATCAAAAGACTCGTAATGTGCAACAGGACCACGCCTTGCTGCTGGCATTCTATCTAAATCTTCGTTTTTACAGCCCATTACTGTGCCATTAAACATGGCTTTGATGTGCAGCAACTCTTGATCATTAATGCGATATTTATCTAAAACGTTTTTAGCTGTCATCGTCTTCACCTCCTTTCCTCATTTAGATTGGTATAGTTTAACGTAACGTAAACACAATATGCAATTATAACACTATAGCAGGACGTTGTAACGTAATCACCCACCAACACGTTTTATCTCCATATTGTGATACTGTGAACGTGTGCACAATATCACATTTGACAATGTGAACATTATCACAAGTTCACACTTGGAGGTAGAACATGCAAACGATTGCCGTTTTGAGTCGTAAAGGTGGCACTGGTAAAACAACCCTTGCGATACATATATCTGTCGCAGCGGAACAGGCTGGACATACCACCGCACTTATAGACCTCGACCCACAGGCGAGCGCGGCGCGATGGCGTGATAATCGCGAAGAAGAGACCCCTGCTGTCGTTTCCGCTCATGCGTCTCGGTTACCAGAGACACTCCACCTCGCAAAAGAGAGTGGTGCAACGCTCGCTGTTCTTGATACTGCTCCACACACAGAGTCGGCAGCTCTCGATGCTGCTAATGCCGCGGAGTTTGTGGTCATTCCTTGTAAACCCGCGCTTATAGATCTACAAGCGATCGGCTCAACAATCAACATCATCAAAATTGCAAAAGTGCCCGCACGCGTGGTAATGAACGTTGTTCCACCACACGGCGATCTGGCTGAACAGGCTCGTATGGCAATTGAACATTACGATGTGACTTGTGCTCCTTGCACTATTGGTCAGCGAGTTGCGTTCAATCACGCATATACAGCTGGACTCACCGTTCAAGAATACGAACCACGCGGGAAAGCTTCTGGCGAAATAAAAGAACTTTACGCGTATATCGCAAAAGAGATGGGGGCATAAAATGTCAAGTAAGAAAAAAGGTTTAGCTGAAACTTTCATGAAGAATGAAGAACGGCTTCAACAAACAGATCAACCCGAACAGACGACTCCTGTTCCCGATCCTGAACCGAAACCGAAAGCAAACACGAGAGTCGGAAAACGACATATAGGAGGTTATTTTGACGAACCGGTCTGGGCACAACTAAAGATTATGAGTGTCGAGAAAGGTGGATTAACACTTCAAGATATGTTGGCGGAGGCTCTCAACAATTATTTTATGGTGAATGATAAACCACCAATTGCAAAGTAAGGAGAAAACATGAAAAAGTCTTTGATAATATCAATAACGTTTTTACTTATTGGAATAGGTATCGGCATAACAGTAATCAACTGGACAAACGCCGAAGAAGAAAACACGGATACCACTACGGAATATGTGACCGTAGAAGACCTACCAGAATACACCGGTGTCTTTGACAAAGCGGACACAGCGTTAAACTATCTTGAAAACGGGAATTTCTATTCAGAAGGGAAATCCTACAAAATGGTAATAGACACAAGTTATGTGGATATGGTAGGGAACGCAATTTACTGGTATGACAAGGTCATAGCCGAATTTCCAAAAACCAAACCAGCCAATCGCGCACTCAAGGATAAAATGAAAACCATTCTGGGTTGGTCAGAGGGATATGGTGATGATAAAGAATCTTATGGACTGAGAGATCGTAGTAAAGCAGCTATCTATTTCCCGATGCTTGAAGAAACTTACACGAAGTTAGAAACAGACTTCCCTGATGATACGCATTTGCAAGCCTTTGCCTTTCAAATCGCACAAAGGTATTGGTTTTATCTGCTTATAACAAGCGATAAAAAGTATAGAGTTCCGTTCACCAAGTGGATGAATAAAACTATAAAACTCGCTGACGGCAAAGACACTTTTTACAGTCACATAGCCAAACAGCGTTTGAGACAAAACGCCAAGTAAGCACCAATCACAAAATTGGTCTTGATATTCCGGTTAACTCATGCACTAGGGAGAAACAAAGTATGGTATATGCATTTAATCGCGCTCTTGAAAGAGGATGGTGGTTTCCTGTGTTAAAAAATTGTGGATTCACAAGTTTGCATTCCTCTCCAGATTCAATTGATCATGATAACGCTATAGATGCTGTGGGATACAATAACCAGATGCAAGAAAAACGATTTGCACTACGGACAAGAGATCAAAGTGAATATTCAACTGATCGCCTCGCAATATATAAGCAAGAATTTTCTATTCGATATAAGGGTTCCACTGATGAACCTGTTGAATGGCAGAAACTTTTTGAGATGGACTTGAACATATTACCAGATTATTTTTGTTATGGCTGGTTTAATAGAGGGATAAGACGTATAGACGATTATGTGATATTAAACGTTCCCACATTACAACAATTACATAAGGAAGGGCATTTAAACTACTATGAAAAAAATAAACAAATCGCCAACGTAAGAGGCACAAAGACAGTAGGTGTCTATATATCATTGCCCGAACTACTAAAGTTACCAAGTTCAAATAATCTAATAGTGTATCGCTCTGAGAATCATCCTGCTTTATCTTGATTATCTAATGAGAAATACGAAATAAGACGGAAATATCTTGTAATATTATCGTATATGTGACATACTATAAAAACAGTCGGGTGGCAATACCACGAATGGCGCACGCCGTTTTCGCCACCCTTCCCAACGTGGTATGGGATAAAGAACTGGAACTGGTAATATTCAATTTACATTTTTCTCTTATATTTATAAACATTTGAGGACACATCATTGCAAAACGAAGAACAGATATATATCGATACACTGAGCGACTTCATGGATTGGGTAGATGAATTAAGACCCGAAAATTGTTTGTTTCGGGGTTTACGTAATAAAGATCATTCTATAGAAGCGTCCGCTTGGCGAAGACTGATAAATGAACAAGACAGTAAGAATATTGATAAATTGCTTGAAATTAACGAAGGTTTGATTAGAGACGTACGTCATCGTGGGAACGATATCAAAGATGAACGAAAACTTTCCGATTTGGAAATCCTCGCAGAACTTCAACACTTCCGTGTATCCACTTTTCTGATAGACTTTACCTATAGTGCCCAAGTTGCTCTCTGGTTTGCTTGTCAGCAAAGTTTTAAAGATCCACACAATTCTAAAGAACTATCAGATGGTAAAGTTAGTGTCGTATTTGTTAATCCTGATAGGATTAAACAAGTTACTTCAGAACTGATGCAAGAAGATATTAGTGTCTTTTTTGAAACGGATGCTGATGGGAAAACCTTACTCTATTGGTGGAAACCAAAAGAGTTTAACAGTCGTATTCCACCGCAGCATTCTGTCTTTTTGTTTGGTGCGGATAGAATTATTGAGCCCAATAGCGAACGTTTTATTAGGGCAGAAGTCAAACGAACAATTCTTGATTCTATTGAAGGTTTCTCAAGGACTACAGAGACAACACTGTTTCCTGATTTTGAAGGCTTTATTCAACAACGCACCCAAGATAGACCCTACGTTCCCGAAGACTATGAGAGAATCAGAGCAGCTGGTTATCGCGCATATCGATGGGAGGATTATGAGCAGGCTATTTCATTTTTTGACGAGTTTATCCATCTGAATTCCACAGATGATGAGGTCTATTACTGGCGCGGCATTTCAAAGCTTTATCTGGATCAAACTGAGGAGGCTATTGACGATATTAACGAAGCTATTAACTTAAAAGATAATGAGCCAACTTATTATTATTGGCGTGGACTTGCGAGGTATAATCTTAATCAAAATGACAAGGCGAAAGAAAATCTTGAGATGGCATTAAAAAGGACTAATAGCGATAGAGATGTTGAACTCGAAAATAGTATTTATCAATTTCTTCTTGAAATAAGTAATCGCATAAAACAAGCTGACCAGTGGACACTTGACAAGTTTAAGGAATTAGTCCCAGAGGATATTAGGGAACATTATGATACTCGGGCAAAAGACGAAGATTTATATAAATTGGGAGCGGACTTACAGTCTTTAATCCATCGAAATGAATGGAAATTAGAACGTCGATTCAATAGATCATACTTTGTTTTCTGCTATGGGCGTAAACGTGTTTTTGGTGTTAATCTTTTTGGATATCCAAGACTTGCTGTCTGGGGAAGGGAAGTAGGCGAATCTAAGTTTTCCGAACTTGAGCATAGTAAACCAGTATATTACTCGGTGCATCATCAGTGGGTTTTTCCGAGAGAAACAAAGGTAGAGGAGATTGGAGAAATTCTTGAATCTATCTATGATGATGTTCAACGCAAGGACCAGATTGTACTTCCTGATGATCAAATTGCGGAACAATTAACTCTTGACTTTTTAATTAACTGAGAATGTTGTCAAGGGCGTAGTTTTGAAATACTCAGCAGATTGGACAGTAGGTTTGAATAGGAGACTTTATGGATAAAATAAAAAAGATAGAACAAGTTACACCTTCTGTGTTAGATGATCGGTTGGAAGAATTAAAGAAAATGTTTCCCGAGTTTTTTACTGAAGGAAAACTGGATGTTCCTAAACTTCGTGAACTTATAGGAGAAAGAATAGAAGAAGAGAAAGAACGTTATCATTTTACATGGGCAGGGAGACATGAAGCTATCAATATGCTTCAAACACCTACGCGAGCTACGCTTGAACCTTGCTCGGAAGAATCTGTTGACTTTCACGACACTGGAAATATTTTCGTTGAAGGTGATAACTTAGAGGTATTGAAACTTCTCTACAAGCCATATTTTGGAGATGTTAAGGCGATTTATATTGATCCACCCTACAATACTGGTGGCGAATTTGTTTACAGCGACGACTATAAAGACCCACTGAGAACCTACCTTCATATTACCGGTCAGATAGACGAAGAAGGAAATATTACTTCAAACAAAGTTGAGAAAAGTGGTCGCCTTCATTCAAACTGGCTAACAATGATGTACCCCCGTCTATTTCTGGCACGACAACTCTTAAAAAATGACGGTATTATATTCGTCAGCATTGATGACCATGAGGTTTATAATCTTCGGATGTTGATGGACAGTATTTTCGGTCCGGAAAATTTCATTGGCGGATTCGTCTGGCGGAAAAAAGCTGGTGCCGGTTCCGACACAAAATTATTCTTTAGGCAACACGAACATATTATGATGTACGCACGGAACAAAGCGATCATAAAGGAACTATTTCAACCACTCACTGCAAAACAACGACGTGAATACAAAAATCCAGATGACGATCCCCGTGGTCGATGGGCTCCAACAGATTTGACCAGAGCTGATGATAACGATCCCTCGCGGACCTATGAAGTTGTTTCACCTAAAGGTACAAAGTTCACACATTGTTGGACTTACAAAGAGGAAAATTTCCAAAAATTGGTTGACGATAATCGCATCTGGTGGGGTAAAACTGGCAGGGCAAAACCAAAGAAAAAACGGTTCCTGAAAGAGAAAGAAGGACTCACGCCACGTTCATGGGTTGACATCGCACTGACTTCAGATGGTAAGGAAGACTTGAAAAAATTAGATTTCACATTTTTCGATTATCCTAAACCCGTAGAACTCATCAAACACTTTCTACTAATAGCAACCAAAGAGGATGATTTGATTTTGGATTTCTTTGCTGGTTCTTGTACAACAGCGCAAGCCGTGTTAGAACTCAATCGTGAAAATGGTGGGGAACGCCGTTTTATCATGGTTCAGTTACCAGAGAAAACGCCAGATGACTCTGAGGCTAAAAAAGCAGGATATGAAACGATTGCGGATATTGGTAAAGAGCGAATTCGACGAGTTATTACCAACATGCAGAAGGACAAAGAGCTTGCTAAGTCCGAAGATTTAGGCTTTAAAGTTTTTAAATTGGCGGAATCTAATTATCGCCTATGGAATGGGGTTGAGGAAGACACCACCGAGTCTTACGCTAAGCAGTTACAACTCTTTTCAGGTAATCCGTTAATCACAGATTGGAAACCAGAAAATGTGATTAACGAGATAGCGATTAAGGAGGGGTATCCACTTAATAGTCTGATGGAACAAGTCAAAGGTATCAAGCAAAATACGATTTATCGGGTGACTTCCGCTGATCAGAAACAGATGTTCTATATTTGCTTGGATGAAGAACTTTTCCAAGATGAGATAGACAAACTTGAACTAACAGGTAATGATCTGTTTGTCTGCTTTGATCATGCACTTGACGATACTAAAGTCTCTAACTTGGCTCTGAATTGTCGCCTAAAAACTATCTAAAATACAGGAGCACTATCAGTGGAGTTTAAGTTTGAGGCAGATCAAGAGTTTCAAATACAGGCTATTGAATCCATAACAAAATTGTTTGATGGACAACACTATGTGGAAGCCCAATTTGATTTTACAAAAGGGGAGTTGGCAGCTATTCCGAATACCCTTGAAGTTAACAACGACTCTATTCTTAAAAACTTAAAGAAAGTGCAAAAAGATAACGAATTGCCTGCTGATAAGACGCTTGAGTTTATTGAAGATACAGTTCCTTTATTTGGTGAAGAGAAGAAAGTGTGTTTTCCTAACTTCTCTGTGGAAATGGAAACCGGCACAGGTAAAACTTATGTTTATCTGCGGACTACATTAGAATTATTTCGCTGTTATGGATTAAGAAAATTTATCGTTGTTGTGCCCTCTGTTGCTGTTCGAGAGGGTGTCATCAAGTCCCTTGAAATAACGCAATCCCACTTGCGACAACTTTACGATAATCCACCTTACCGTTACTATGCCTATGATTCACTGAAATTGTCTGATGTACGCCAATTCGCTTTTTCAGATAGTGTCGAAATATTTGTTATGACGATCGATTCATTTAATAAAGCGTCCAACCGGATTTATCATCCAACTGACTCGCTTCAGGGTGAAGTCCCGATTCACTTTATTCAAGCCACACGCCCGATCTTAATTTTGGATGAGCCTCAGAATATGGTAAGTGAATTGCGCGTAAAAGCACTTGCTACACTCAATCCGCTTTTCACATTACGTTACAGTGCAACTCATAAGGAAGTATACAATCTGGTTTATCGCCTGACACCAGCTGAGGCTTATCAAAAAGGGTTAGTTAAGAAGATAGAGGTTACAGGCATTGAGCAAGAGGATGATGTCAATCAAGCTTTTGTCAGAGTGGACAAGATCCAAAGGAATAAGAGCACATTTCAAGCTCAATTATCTGTTCATAAACTAATGAGTGATGTGAACGTGAAGGAGCAGCGTGTAACTGTAAAGCCGGGGGACGACCTTGAAAAGAAAACAAACCGTCCCGAATATAGTGGCTACATTGTGGATGAAATAAATCCGTTTGCAAAGTTTGTTCGCTTTGGCAATGGTATTGAAATTGAAGAGGGTGGATCGAAGGGGGAAAACAAAGACGCAATTTTTGAAGCACAAATCGAGGATACAATAAAGGAACATTTTCTCAAGCAAGATCGACTTAAACCTTTTGATATTAAGGTTTTGTCACTCTTTTTCATTGACCGCGTCGACAATTACGCGCCAGAGTCAGGCGTAATTCGACGTTTATTTAAAAAATGCTTTGACAAACTGAAACAAAAGCACACCGATTGGCAAGATGTTGACGTTGAGAGCGTGCAAGCTGCATATTTCGCTCATCAACGCACGAAAAGTGGAGAAATCAAACGCACGGAAAGTGGAGAGATCGTTTACCAAGATAGCAGCACGGGCACAGCAAAACATGACGTAAACGCGTATGATCTCATTATGAAAGAGAAGGAGTTATTGTTATCCTTTGATTCACCAGTCAGTTTTATCTTCTCGCACTCTGCCCTACGCGAGGGATGGGACAACCCTAACGTGTTTCAAATATGCACACTAAACCAAACAACATCTGAAATAAAAAAGCGACAAGAAATTGGACGTGGTGTGCGATTAGCCGTCAATCAGGAAGGAAACCGTATTTACGATGAAAGGGTGAACGTTCTCACGGTCATAGCAAATGAGAGTTACGCGAGTTATGTAGATAGCCTTCAAACAGAAATGGAAGAAGAATATGGTGAGCAGGATTTATCTCCAAAACCTGCGGATACCCGCAAACGTGGTGTTGCTACATTAAGGAAGAAATACATCCTAAAACCTGAGTTTAAGGAACTATGGGATCGTATTAAGCATAAGACACGTTACGCCGTTAGTGTGAATACAGAATTATTAATTAAGGACGTTGTTGAAGCACTTGATAATGAGGAAATCCGGGCCCCGAGAATCATAAAAACAAAAGCCCGTGTTGATATTAACGATGATCAGGTCTTTTCAGCCTTACAAATGAGCATGGCAAAGACTGTGATAGACTTAGCTGGACGTTATCCTTTGCCAAATTTAGTCGACACGATTATGCATCTATTAGAGAATACAACCCCTCCAATACGTCTCACAAAGCATACCATTCTTGAAATTTTTATGCGCACCAAAAAACAACAGTCCGCATTGGACAATCCACACGAATTTGCTTCCGTCGCGGTGCGTTTTATCAAAGACAAACTAACTGAGCAGTTGATTGACGGGATAAAGTATGAAAAAATTGGTGAGTGTTATGAAATGTGTCAGTTTGAGGCAAGTATAAAAAGTTGGAAAAAATACTTAATTCGGACAAAGCGTTCTGTCTATGATTATGTGATTTTTGATTCAGATAATGAGAAACAATTTGTCAAAGATTTAGAGAAACTTAACTTCGTTAAGCTTTATGTCAAATTACCTGCTTTCTTTAAAGTTCCTACTCCGATTGGAACATATAACCCTGATTGGGCAATTGTTATAGACGATCCTGATTCGGGAGAGCCAAAGTTGTATCTGGTTCGTGAAACAAAAAGTTCGATAAACCCAAAGGATTGGCGACCAGATGAGAAGATGAAAATTGATTGTGGTAAACGGCATTTCAAGGAAGCACTTGGTGTGAACTACGAAGTCATAGAAAGCGCGCATGATCTACGTATTAGCTCCGGAAAACCTAACGTTGACAGAGAATGAACTGGTCAGAACGAACTTATTAAATGCCTATTCAACCGCCAACTTCCGGTAGGTATGCCGTCGAGCAGCCTCAGCCCTTGCAATAAACCGAATTGCGTTGATAGTCTCTGGCGTGGGTTCTGCCCCATGTAACTCTTTGAAGTTTATGAGCATTTCTTCAAAAAGGTCTGCTTCCATTTGGGCGACGTCCGGTGGAAGTTGGTCAGTTTTTACACCCTGAATCTTATCCGTATCAAGATTTACTAGGATGTCCCCTGATTCAGATAATACTTTTTTTATCTGGTTAATAACTTCTTCAATAGACTTTTTCATTTTACCACTTATTAACTTTACGTGTAATTCCCGCCTATCCATTTAATGATGTCTTGAAACGTGAAGTTAATTAACAAAATGAAGTGCCAACAGTAATTCAGACCAAAAAACCAACAAAGTTAAGACAAGTTTTTTCGTTGAAATTCCACAGGTGTCAGATAGTCTAACGCCGAGTGCGGGCGTTTCTGGTTATACACTTGTGTGATAAAATGCCCAATGCGGGCTTTCGCTTCGTGGATGTCCTCATAGTCATTGAGGTGAACTTCTTCTTCCTTGAGCGTGCGGATGAGTCTTTCAGCATATCCGTTCTCCCAAGGATGTCCTCTACGGGCAACCGAAATCTCAATCCTATGATGCTTCAACATTGAGACGTAAGCATTTGAAAGATACTGAACGCCTTGATCAGAATGATGGATCTCTGGAACACTTCGGCGTAATGCTGCCTCTAACGGCTTCAAAGTCAGAGATTGCGTCAAGTGCTGACTGATATGCCAAGCTCTGACCATGCGCGTGAAGACATCCATAAGCAGACAAACATAGATGAAGTGTCCCTTGAGACAGACATAGGTAATATCGCCTACCCAGACCTGATCACATCGGGAGACCTGAAGGTTTTCAAGGCGATTACCCCAGGGACGCACACCATCAATGGCGTTCGTGGTTTGACAGGCACGCTTGACTGCGACTGAGAGGTTCGCAGCTTTCATCAAGCGAGCGACACGCCTATAACCGTATGTCGGATACCGCAGAGAAAATGCCTCTATTTCCTCTCGGAGCCCCGCTTGTGAAGGGTCGCTTTTCGGGTGATAATAGAGATTGCTTCGGTTGAAACCGAGTGTCTCACATATCTGCCGAACCGAATAATCTGTCTGTAGTGCTTCAACCATTTCTCGCTGCTCCATCCGGGTTAGCTCAACCAAGTTGAGGCTTTTTTTGGATGTCAAGTGCTACAGTCAACCGTCCAACGAGTTGCTCAAGGTGTGCAATCCGCTCCGCAGCAGCGTCCGACTGCTTGTCAGCAGGTTCAAAGAGGGACGCCGCATTTTCAAGGAGCTGTCGCTTCCATTTTGAGAGTTGTTCATCGCTGAGATTGTGTCGCCGACACAATTCGGCTTGCGAACTTTCACCACTGAGAGCCTCAAGAACAACTATGGAAGCGAATCTATCGCGCATACACCTCCAACTTTGAAAATGAGATTGATAAACGGGTATATAACTTATACGGAATTTACCGATTAGAAAGTTCATGAGTTTTCCTCTCTAAAAACATCCAATGATGGCCATATTTTACACACATCAGCGATCAATCTATCGGCTCGTGCATATATCTCATTAACCTCCCATACTTTATGGTCAGATATTTCTTTATTCAATCTTAGCACTGAATTTTTATCCAATATCTCCCGCCGATCAGGAAATATCCGGTTACCCAATTTTGAATTCAAAGTCTTTGTTGCAAGTGTTAAGTTGCCAATACTATTCAAATAATGATCCCTTACAGAAGCAAGATTAAATGCATCCGAATAGGATGGATCCACTAATCCTGTTTTTGACGGGTTAGTTCTCCAATCCGGTGTGCTTGCTTTGTAATCATTAGAAAACAGATCGTCGTAAAGAAGCGTCTCAGGCTCACCTTCCCTATTCACACTAACACGATAATTACCACCCGTCTCGTCGTAAATTACAGTCCCATCTGAAACAGGGAGTTTCCACTTCGCCCTCCATGCCTGCGGCATGATATGTTCTAAAGTGAGACTATTCTTAAAAGTTATAGGTTCTAAGTTAGGATTTTCGTCTATCTTCATCCGTTCTATACGATACAAGATATAGCGAATAAGTTTTTTCTGGATTGCCCCAGCAGTTTCTACCCAAAGCCCCTCCAAGGCAGCCCGAACTCTCACATTGTTAGGAAAAACAATATAGTTATCTTCCGAGAAATAATCTTCATCATATCGTGTATGTAAAGAAGGTTGTATCTCATCATTCGTTGGATATTTGAGCGATTTTGTGTTCTGTTCAGTCAACTTAGTGATGAAACTTTGTAAAGAAAAACCATTCTCTTGATATACCTTAATCAGTTGAGAAAAGAATATATTGAACCTTAATAACCCGCGTGTGCCATTCAAACATAGCATCCGTCGGAGCGTATAAGATTCCAAAATATCAAACAGCTTAGTCAGTTCGTCTCCAGACATCCCTACATCACATATTAAAAACATAATGAACGGATGTAATACCGTAAGTTTGAAGGTTTTATAAAACATCATTCTATGACCGATTTCTGAATCATCAGTGCAATCAATAATTTCTGCATACACATCCGAATACCGCTTCAATTCAGAAAATTCATGTTTTATACCATATTCCGAATTTAGTTTAGGGATATATTCGCGCTGGTAATTATAGAATTCGGGTTTTACTTTCTCGCTTCCAAGTTTTGCCATAAGAAAGTGCTGAAGGAAATCTTCACATGAGGTTCCTAACTTTTCTTTTGGATCCCAATATGGTGTCTCAAAATGTTTCCAATACTTTCTATAAAGATCATTCTTATCCTCACCAGAACGTAGAAACAAATTATTTCTCAACAAATCGAATTCAAGAAGTTTTTCACCTCTGGCATTCAAAGATTCAAAAATCTTTTCTGGTTCATCATCACCATCAATAAGTATTTGCACAAGACTAAAACTGTCTAACAGAGAATTAAAAAGAAGTTCTACTCTTTCCTGATTACCTTTTATGAATGCTTCAATTTCAGGCTTGAAATAATCATACGCTTTTCGTATCTGTCCTTGACTCTCACTAACGCGTTCATCAATTAGAGACATGAATGACTCTTTATCAAGGGCACCCGGGATCAGTTTATATTTATCATTCTCACTGGATAGTCTTTTGTCGTTGAGAATATAGCCCCGTATATCCTCTGCAAGTTTCTTATCTTTATTCGACATACAGATATCTCTGATCGCGCAAAGAATGATTTGAAAAGTTGTCAACCTTTGTTGTCCATCAATAATTTCAAACTTGGGGAGATTTCCTGGAAACGCATTTCGCTGCTTTACAACAATGGTCCCTGTAAAATGAATAAACTGCTGTCCAGGATCTAATGAAAGTTTTCGTTGAAATACTTCTTTAAGATCTTCCCACAAAGGTTTCCAATGAAACTCCTCATCCCATACATATTGCCGTTGAAACAGAGGAATCTCAAATTGCTGATTCAACCCAAACAAAGTCGATACCGTTGCTTTTTCTAAATCCATCTATATCAATACTCCTTACTGATCTTCCAGATCATATCTATCATCATCGTTATACGCCTCCAACATCTCAAATACTTCACCAAACTCGTGATCATTGAACTTCAAAGTAAAGAAAACATTCCATTAATGGATTGTCATGATTGGTTTCAATTGCATTATGGTATTATTCCTCGTTGGAATCTTCCAAGTTTCTATGCCTTTCAAATTCTCTTATTGCTAACAAGTTAATGTAAATATCGCAGTAATTTTTCATTTGAATGACTTCTGATATGGTGATTCGCATAGAAGGATTTTCCCTGTTTTCAAGTTGCATTCCGCATTCTATATAATTGCTCAGATCTTGCGGTGGAAATAATTCACCAAGTTGTTCTAAAACAGAGGTCTTTATATCTTCAACGCCATCCCAATCAGTGCTAACGAGTAAAAAGGTTTTCATTGCCGTAAAAAAGTATGCAAATGCGTTTGGTTCGAGACGTAGATGAACATCATTCTTGCTTAGTAGAGCAAGCCCAGTAAGATAATTCTCTATAGCATCTCTCTTTTGTGGAGTAGAACGAATATCTTTCAGAAGATAAACCAAAACAAATCGCGTATCTGCAAGATTTTCATCTGTTAGAGATTGGTGTCCCCAGTCTATACGCAATTCAGGTGAAATATTGATTTTTACTTCTGTATCATCTTCTAATTCCAAATCCCAAATCTTTTCATAGAATCGGGTAATATCTTTATCAACATGCCACCAAAAGAGTCCACTCGTTGCTATATTCAATGCTGCGACGAAATCTCTACTTCTTCCGCGTGCAACATTCCATAGTGCTCGAATATGCACACTTTTTGGCAAGATAAATTCACAAATTAGTTCATTGCTATTATTGGAACTGTGGAGTTTCATAATAAAGTCGGAATTATGATTCCACGTATTTAATGCTCTTTGCCTAATAGAATGTGAATCACTATAGATACGGAACTTCACTTTCCATTTAGGTTCATTACCTTCATCATCTTCTACAGGTGGTTTTTCCAGTTCCTTACTCAAGAGTTCTTTTGATTCTTCTTCAGCTACAGTAAACTCTTCATGAAGCCAATCCATCCACTCAAAAAGGTCTCCTAACTCCGCTAACTTATCATAAGAACCACTACTAAAGAAGTATTGTCTTTTTTCCGGATCATCTGAAGCAGTACGGAACCATTCAAGAACTTCGAGTTTCGAAGCGTCCGGAACATCAGATAATTCCACTCCTTTTTCCATTGTTATCCTTGTTTCACAGAGTCTCACTAAACTATCGGCTTCTTCTTTCACCATCCGATCTTGAGGAAGTAATGGATTCTGTGTATCAGTATAGAGAGTCTCTAAACGCCTTTCGTGCATTCTTCGTGCTAACTCACGATCTGATCTATAATATTCTGGTGCGATTCGACCTTGTTCAATAAGTGGACTGAAGAAAACCCAAAAAAGTTTTTTTACATGGTCATCCGTTGAAATGTTTTGTTGGTCATCGTTTCTATCAGATGTTTCCCCAAAAGCATTCATCTGAAATATGACAGCTTTGCCAACTTCTTCAAGTGCCAGGGCTGCCAAGTTATACCGAATATGCGCTGTGCTTTCTCCTTTGAATGTTTTAGCTGAATTTATGAGTACTTCAGCATTTTCCAAGCAAGCCGCTCTTAGTATCCGACACTTCTCTATAGTTGCGTTGTCTATATTTTCCACAATTATACTCATTTAGTTATATGATATTCTTACCTTACATGTAGCACATAGGAGTGGATGCTTACTAATTATTTCCGCGGTAATTTCATTTAGAAGTTCTTTTCCCTAATTTTAATGACACAGTATTAAGGCAAAAGGGTGCAAAATATGGACAATATTTGTGCTTCATCTAAAGAGTCAAGGAAGGAAGTTACTTTAGCATTCTTGGCGGGATTATATTGCCGATTATCGCATTTATAGCGTTGCGTTGTGCAGAAAATGCTGATTAGAAGCCTGACTCAATTTTTTATTGCACATATTTTGTATATTTGCTACAATATATGTTGACGTTAGCAATTCACTAAGCGTAAGCGTGTGGATCACGTCAGGGCTGCTACCTAATCTTTTTAGGTGCGCCGCCGGTGCAAGGACACCAGCGAGCGCGTAGCACTGCCATAACAGGAGTATGACAGCGCTGGTTTCTATTATACCAGAAAGTTCCGCTTTCTGTCAGGTTAATATGGAAACCAGCTCCCTATAGGGATGCGTTGCCTGCAAAATTCTTTTCTTTCGTTGACAAGCCTGTCAACACTCCCTGTAGACTGTCTGTGTATACACAACCCTTGTGTTATTTTGATACAGTCTATGGGTGAAATACACCCATAAATTATAGTGTAAAGTCCATGACTCCAATTGTTGATCAAAACACATACTAAAACACTCTTTTTTGCTTACTATAGAAAGTAATATAGAGACCGTTTTGTGCATTTTCACACAAATTTACACGACGTGACTCTTTATACTAACGTGAGTTTGATAATTAAAAACTGGTAAATAGAGAACCCCTTTGTTATGATGAAGTATACCATTATACTTACAAAGGAGTTCTCTGATGGATATCATAACACTTTTCTGTGAAATTGACGACTTTTTTCTTACGTATGAACAATATCAAGCACAATACCAGTTGCCGGACATACCCGGAACAAACAACACACGGGGCAGACCCCGGCGCCTTCATCCGAGCGAAGTCATGACGATACTTGTGCTTTTTCATCAGAAGCAGTATAAAAACTTTAAAGCGTATTATCAGGATTATGTCTGTTTCCATCTGCGTTGGGCGTTTCCGAACCTTGTCAGCTATAGTCGTTTTGTGCAGCTCTCACAAGAGGTATTGGTTTTGTTGTCTATTTTTCTCAACACCCGTTTCGGTAAGTGTCGTGGCATTTCCTTCATAGACTCAACACCGCTGCCGGTCTGCCACAATCGCCGGATTTCAGCGCATCGCGTCTTCATTGATTATGCGGAGCGTTCTAAAACCTCTATGGGATGGTTCTATGGGTTTAAACTACATCTCGTCATCAACGACCAAGGTGAACTCTTGTCCGCTATGGTGACAGCGGGAAACGTAGATGACAGGCGAACCGTGCCACAGTTGTGTCAAGGGCTCTTTGGCAAACTATTTGCCGATAAAGGGTATATCAACAAAAATCTGCGGGAGAGACTCCAAGAAGACGGTGTGACGCTCATTTACAAGGTGCGTAAGAATATGAAACCTGAACCTTTGTCTGATGCTGATGCAGCACTTCTAAAAAAACGCATGCTTATTGAGTCGGTGAATAAAGAACTTAAAAGTCAGACAGAGATACAACACACACGCCATAGAAGTCCTGTTAACTTTCAAGTGAATGCAGTTGCTGCCTTGATCGCTTATACCTGTCTACAGAAAAAACCTTCACTTAAACATAAAGAACTTAAAGAAAATGACTATCAGTTGCCAATGATATGTAATTTCTAATACTATTTATCAAACTCACGTTATACTAAGTTCATGATTGTGGGGCTTCTGCCTCCACACAACAAGGAGAATCATTATGTCTTGGTTTTCAAACTTGTTTAAGGAAAAGGCAGATGACTATATACTCAAAAAGGCATATAAATGGGGTAAAGGTCGGGCAAGAACAAAGTTGCTCGCTTTTTATGCTTATCAAGAAAAACACCCAAATATGCCAATAAAGGATCTGTATTACCTTACCATTCAAACCAGCACTCTTTTTACAGAAGACATTGCGCACCAGATAGTAGATGATGCAGCAGATATTGCCGAAGGAAATATGGGCTTAGGAGTAAAACTGCCAAGCTTAAAACAACCTTTTGGACTACGATCCGTTGTAAAACACCTACTTATCTATGAAGAATATCATCATTTTGGCTTTAGCGGACATCCTCATCCATGCGGAATGTATGAAGCTTTTAAAGCTGTAGATGATGTAATACCCGAAAACCTGTAACAATCCAATGACGAGGGGCTATGCCCCTTACATAGGAGGACAACCATGATACACGCATTCGTGTGGCCTATTCTTATCATTGCACTTGTCGTGAATAATGATGCTTTCAAACGAATTGGTATCACTATTGCAGCAATTGGATCAATTGCTATAATAATCGCAGGTGCTGAGACATGGCCCTTGCAACTTATTGCTGTTGCTTTCTATTGGATTGTTGCTTTTTTAATATCTCTGCCCATTCGCTGGATGATAAAAAAAGTTCGCAAGTCCAAAGAAAGTAACTAACCCATCAACGAGGGGCTTCAGCCTCCACACAACAAGGAGAACCATTATGTCTTGGTTTTCAAAATGGAACGAACGTATAGCGTTCACACTTGTAGGTGCTTTTATCGCTTTTTTCGCCTATATTGTCGGAAATTTTGATAACAACCCTCAAGCTCAGCAAAGTTTCGCAACTCATGATAATCTTCTCGTAAGAGAAAGTATCGTTGTTGGAGACCTAAGAAATTTCCATGTCACCCTAACAGCCAAAGAAGATAGTGCAAGTATCAGCATTAATCATCATAAAAAAGGATTCTGTGGCAGAGTTCTCATATCTGCCAACAGTAAAGGGAGTTCATTTATGATCTCACATGCTGAAGGTTATGACATGAAAAACGATCATGTTAATAGCGTAGCGTGGATAGACGCCAGCAATAATGAAATCGTTAAGATGTTGTTCGCTGACAAAAATGGTAGAAACATTTTAACTACTGACTAAGCCAACAGCGAGAGGCTCTGTCCCCTTCTAACTCCAAAGGTATTAACATGAAAAAATACTTTCTTGATAAAAATTATACGAAATTCACCGTACGTGTTTTTCTCGCACTATCAATTGTTCTCGGCATTATGGCAAGTTTCATCGCCGACCAACTTACGCCCTACCCCGATCATCCTGTCCCCACCTTTCTGGCTGTCCTTGCTGTTTGGGCTACCTATTTTGTTATCAAATGGATACTAAAAGCATTACCAACAGATAGAGATTAACCCAACAACGAGGGCACTCTGTCCCCTCTAACAAAGAAAAATAACATGAACGGAATTCCTACCAATATAGAAATAGCAACCATATATCATAGACTCGGCTTATCTAATTTTGCAAACAAATATTTTCAACTGGCAATCGGAGACTTTACCCAAGCAATTCGGCTGAATCCTGATGAACCCGCCAGTTATTATAACAGAGGAGTCGCTAAACATGAATTAGGACAATATGAAAAAGCTATTGCTGATTTTGACGAAGCAATTCGTTTAAATAACGAAGCATATCTTGTATATAATGCACGAAGTGTTACGAAGTGTTATTTGGGGCGATATGCTGATGCTGTTCCTGATTTTGAAAAGTCTGTGCAATTAAATCCTGAGTATCACGAGGCACGTCAAAATCTTCAGATGACAAGGACGGTGATTTGACCCATCCTATACCATCATCATTCATAATGATTATCTCACATTCTTGGCAGACTTTCTCTTTCATACCCTCATACTCTCCCTGAGACACTTGGTAAATACAAAGGATGAATAATGAACAAAGTACCTACTTGGCGAAAGATACTGTTTTGGGGAACACTTGCTTTCTCAATCCTGACCGCACTGCTCGTCGCGCCATATTCAGAATATCCCATATCTACTGCGATTAAAAATTTCATCGGCGTATGGATATGGTATGGATTCATACGTCTTATCGTATTTATCGTTAATTGGCTTCGGAAAGTTAACTAACCCAACTGTGATGGGGTATTGCTCCTCCAACCTACAAAGGTGAGACATGGACACCCACATAACATCTAACCGCAACTCAATACTTTTCAAGATAATGGATGTAGGTATAGAATACTTCAACAAAGGTGACTATACTAACGCTTTAGGAGCGTTTGAACAAGCAATAGAGAACTTCCCAAAACACCCACTGCCCCTGCAATATATTGGTATGTGCAAGTGTCTACTTGCTAAAAACGAGTTAGATGTTCAAGAGACATTAGTATATTTCAAACCCGTTGCTCAGTCTCTTTATGAGATTTTTGAGGGGCTTCTTCTGAGTAGTTTGACTCTCAGGCGTTGGACGAAGATGGCGTAAAATAAATTCAGCGTCCTTTTAGCTATTAGGTTGTTCATATCCACAATCAATTATTTTCTGCGGTAGCGATATGTACATCAAACTGCATCTGTGGCTGTGTTTCCGATTTTGAAACGTTGTATCCTAATGCGATGACCTTTGCGACGAGTTCTGTTTCTTCAAAATCGTCAAGTGGGTCAGTCGGATTATCCTCCGCGTCGAGTGACATTGCTTCAACAGCTGCCCGAACGGTGACATAGTTGACACCGATGTATGCTTGTGTGGTTGCGACATTTTTGTGTCCGAGCAGTTCTTTGACGACGAAGATGTCATTACACTTTTGGTAAACGCGTTGTGCGAAAGTTTTTCGGAGCGTGTGTGTCGCGAGTTTCCCATTTAGTCCTGCGTCTACAAACACTTTCTTGAGTATCTTGTGAATCGCTTGTCGTTCCGCTGCTTTTATTTTCCCACCCTTACCAGTTTTACGGGAGGGGAACAGTGGATTATCGGGATACACCTCATCAAAATAAGTGCGTTGCCAGTCAATGATTTCCTGTATCGCTTTGCGCCCGTCAGCATTGACGGGGATAGTACGTGAAGTTTCGCCACCTTTGACAACACTGCGGTCAAACTGAAAGTCTGTCACCGGTTGTTCATTCTGCCAGACATCATCGACTTTGAGAGCGATCAGTTCCGAGACGCGTCCTCCGATAGACACGCCTAACATGAACAGGCTTCTGTTCCGTATCTGATATGTCCCTTCAAACGTATCTCGGACGCGTCGGATTTCTCCATTAGTTAGGGGTCTTGTTCCTTTCATCTAATCCTCCTTCAAACAAACCAATTTGTATTGGTCGTGGCGGTGCAGCAAAAAGTTCTGGTTGTATGTGACAGCACTGCAACAAGATTTATCCTCTAATTTCCGTTATTTGTCATATAGCCGCCCTGTTTCCTATAATTTAGTATACCACTTTTTTACTTCAGGACTTACGTAATACTACATTCTATCTCAGAAATTACTTGTAGGGCGGGTCTCTATGCCTCACCATGTATGGTAAAAGGAAGCAATGGGCGGGTACAGAGACCCTACAGTATGAGTGAGTGCTGGATAAAACAGAGCAAAAACTAACATAATTAGATTTATGAGATACGCTCTACATTAACGATTTCAAGGTGAATGTCTATGTTGAAAACAACACATTGAACCATCTCGGCGCATTGTCTGTTGGTAGAGATAAGAACCGGGATGTAAGTTCTCTCTTTTTATCAGACATCTACACCCTCTCAATTTTCATTTGGGCATACTTCACGGATCGCGTATAGATTGTTGATAGCGTCCTCAATATCGTCTATTTGTGCCTCATGCTCAGCGTTATTTGTTTTTAATTGCTCCTTGATATAGCTGCTATAATCGGGTGTCAGTAAATGTATCCGTTTACGAATGACCTCTTTCTGTTCTATGAGTATGTCGATAGCGTGTTCAAACCGTATTTTATCTTCATCGGGTTCGGGCTTGGTATCCTCTCTGTCCCCACAGGCTATGCAGCTGGGTTAGTGAGGCATGGGTCGGTAGCAATTCTCACACCATTTGTGTTCCGCGCCGAATCCATATTTTTCGCTGATCGCGTTGCATCGTTTCACCCAATCGGCATTCATCTCCTTATTATCCTTGCGTTGTTTCCGCGCCGCTTCAAGTTCCTCGTTACAGCGCACATTGAAACAGACATCACAGACTTGATAGATCGGGTCAGTTTGTGTCGCGAGAGGTTCTGGTAATGTAAGCAGTTCATCTGTTTCCATCTCACAGTTTCTACAAAAGAAATTCATTTGATCTGCCATTGTAAAATACAGGACGGTCGCCCGCCCTGTCTCCTATAGAAGTAAGTTTGTCCATCTAATCATTGTGAGAGTCTTCATCAGGCTCGCAATCTTCACATTCACCCTCAACGTCATGTTCAATGACCGACATCACCAGTTCAGGTCGTTGATGCGGTAAATCCAAGTTTCTTGCGTCATAACAAGCCTTACAGATACAAAAAGGCGTGCCGATGTTTCCGGTAATAATGTCAATGTAACGTGCTTTGAGGTTCATAAGTAATTTCCTTTTTATTCGTCAGCAACCCAGATAACGTGTTGCGTTTCCAATGTAATTCGTTTCACACCTGCGGCTTTTAGTTCCGCCATTGTGTGATGTTGTTTGTCGGTTGTATCCGTTAGACAGTGAACAAGCCCAGTCCTCTCAATGAGACCGTCCCATTCTTCCCAATCGGCATCATTGGTAAAAAAGACAGTCGCGACGCATTGGTCGGGATTCGGGTCGTATTGAATTTGGTTTTCATCGAGCTTGACATTCTCAGGGTCGTCAGTAATCTCAATTGTGCCTGTTTCTATGCCAAGCAGTTCTAAAGTTGTCTCGATTTCTTCAATGAGACGGCTTTTCTGATAACCGCCAAGATTTTCAATATTTACGCGAATTGTCATGATATTCACCTGTTCCTTTCAATTGTAATGCTCACGTTGGCGTACGTAGCGTTTTTGAGAGGGATAGATAAACAAGTATACCCCGATAAAAGCATCGTAGACACTTGCCTACCTATCCCCAATGATAGCCAAATTATTCCCTCTTTGGTGCGCGTATCCCACCTTCGTCTAAAATTCGTTTCTGTGGTAGGATTTGAATTCCAACAACGGCTTCCATACCGAAACCAGGACCCGTATCGGAATAATAAATGTTTGTTCCTTTTCTCAGGTCAGCTTCGTTGATAACTCTACGCTCACCTGTTTCCAGTGTAATTTCGTATTGTCTTACTTCTTGCATGATATACCTCATAGGATAGGCAGGGACGCGTCGCCGCGCCCTGTCCCGATTAATTAGTAGCCGCGAAACTTATTGCTACGCACGCGTCGTAACAAACGTTCGTAACGTTCGCGCCGTTGTTTGTTTTCTTCCCATCGCGACAAGACAATGCCTACCGTGATAAAAATGAAGCAAAGCACCAGTATGTAAATCATGACTCGCCTCCTGCTTGGTTAGTAACAACAGCGACAGTATGCTCAAACTCAAGCGTAAAATGCGTGACGTGATGGTCATGCAGTTCTTCCATTGAGTGATACCGGCTACCGTGTGGGTCTATGAGACATTTCAGCCTGCCCGCTCTGTCCACAACCGCGCTCCATGTCGCGCGTTGTTCGTTTTCAAAAAAGACATAGGCATCCGCGACGCACGGAATTGGGTCATAATTTAGTGGCGTTCCCCCATTTTCTAACGCTATCTCTGCTTGTTCTTTGAGCCACGTTTCAAACGCTGTGCGTTGGTCGGCAGGTAAGCAATTCAATACTTCAGGGATACGCGCTTTGGGACAAGGGTCAAAAAAGAGTTCTTTGAACCTTTCCATCGGCTCAAAACCGATATTTACAGAATCAATGGTCATCAAATTTCTCCTTGACGGATAAAGCCGTCATGTTATACACTGTTCGGAAAGTGAGGGTAAACCTCCACTTTGTAGGTTGTTAGGGCAGGTTCATGAGCCTGTCCTAACGTGTATCTGCCCAGTGCAGACACACAATACGCAAGCGGAGAGTTGAACTCCGCCAAGCGCACCGTCTGCGTTGCGTTTGCTATTCCGGTAGCAGATATATTCGCGTAGTATATCCCTTGCGTTCTTGTGCTTCTCTATCCTTGCATTCAACACAATCGCCATCAACGTCCGCTTCCACAACACAAAGAAACCGCTCTGGACATTGACATGCAAGGTTATGGTCTCGGTCGTGATAACACGGTTCGCACAGTATTTCATCGGGATACGATTTGCCTGTGCTGGTGTCTACCTCTCTGGTTAAAACCATCAGTTTGTCCCTTTATCAGAGGAAAGCACATAATAATACCCCGCAGAATGTTTACATCCGTTGGCGCAATCCCAAAACTCGTTACCGTAGTCATCAAAACATTCGGATAACGGAGCATCACAGAAATCGCACTGTCCGTGAGATATGTCTCCGCATTCATGCGCGAACGCATCACAGAACGGACAGACAGATCGCAGTGTGTCTCCGCCCCGTTCCCATTTGACTGGGAGCAGAATGTTATCCGCTGCCGCCTCTTTTGCCTCCGCGTCGTCAAGGTCGCACAGGACATCTTCGGCATCAATCGCGTCTTTGTTGTCTTTGGCAATGACATCAAGCGATTGTATGAGTACCGTGTTTTCGTGCGCGAGGGAACAATCTACTGCTGGCAGATTGAGCATCTTTCCAATTGAGAGCAGGTGTCCGTGAACACGCGTGAGTATCCGCTCTGCTGCCTCGTTGCATTCTTGGTCATACCGCATCGGTTTATCTCCTTGTATGTAATGGACGCGCCCTGAAAGACGCGCCCGCTCGGTTAGAACGTCCATACATCCTTAACTAAATCAGAACTTATCACGGTTGTAACCGCTTTGCCGTTATGTAACCGAATGCGCAGATTAGTAAACGCATCCTGACTCGCAATGTGTAAAACCGTTCTATTGAATAACGAATCCAAATGCATCTGCTTTCTGTAATAGTCCTGAATTGTCTCCGAGTGGATAACGTCTCCAATAACAAGCCTGCCATTGATTTCCAGTTCCGCATGTCTATAAAACCCTGCTTCTCTGTCTTTTACGCCATGCTTGTTTATTTGCACCTCGTCACCGTGAATGCTTCTTAACATCGTTGACTCCTGTGAGATGTGGACGCGTCTGAAAGACACACCGTTAACGTTACCACTCGTTGAAAGTAATCAATCTTCCAAAAGATATTGGGAATGTTCAGCAGTTCAACGACTCCGAAATCATGCGCATCGTATGGGTCATTATCCTCGTTGAAATCCCTATAATTCCGCACTGCTACCAATATCCGCGTCTTGTCATCTGGTAGCAAGTTATTCACGCCTTGTGTGGCAACATAATTGCCCGTAGGCTTCGCTTTGCTCGGATTGTCCAGATTGCCAAACATGCCTTGCCGAAATGCGTCATTTTGCGATTGGATTATGTTCATGAAAAACCTCCAATTTGTAGGTGTGTCGGTGGCTTCGTTGGACAGAGACCGACAAAAAGAAAAGCCTTTAACTCTGCCCCGTGACGCTCTTATACATCACTTGTTAAGCTCTATTATCTGATGTAAGCGTCCAAGTAATACCAGTCACACAAAATCTGCGTAAACACTAAATCTCTCATTCCAGCCGTCCGCGTTAGCGTAGATTTAAAAGTGCACCTTCCCAAAAGGTTAGCCATTTCCCCGAATATCTCGCAAATCACAAAAAACTTAGATATAAAGAAAAACAGGTTTATCCCTGTCTGTATCTTGCTTTGTGGCTGTTTCGTCTGTCCGTGATTTTTCTGTTTACTTCCGTTTGCAAATCGGGCTTTGTAAATCGGGCTTTGGAGAGTGCACTTTAGAGGTTAGGACGCATCTCTGAGATACGCCCGAAACCTGATGATTACCACGCCATGTTCCCAACGCGGACAATCCGTTCTGTCATAGCGTAATCTATAATCGCTTCGTCAGTGGATAAATCATTGTAATTGTTGCCTTTCAGTAAATCATCAGCAATATTTTGACTTCTGAAAGTTAATGCACTTTGCACGTTAGAACCTCCAATTGTTAGTGATTGCTAATAAAGACCAATGCCCGTGATTGATTCAACAGAATAAACGCGGAATTCTTCCATTACCCTGACTAACTTCACATTTTTCGCTTGTATCCAATACCACACATCTTTGCGAAGCGGGTGTTGGGGTTTACTTTCAAAATCCGCATCCGTATTACTGCGGCATGTCGCACAGAGATCAACTGTATCACATTCCCAAAACAAATCTGCCGTCTCGTGTCTACCCCTTTCCTTGCATTTGTCACAAAGCCAAAACACCTTATATTTTTGAATACCTGTTGCACTTTTCATGCTAATATCTCCTTGTATAGGTTAGCAATTTGCGCGGAGTTGAAGCATGAATCAATTTCGCTCCGCGCCCTGCTCTAAAGTGGCACGGTGTCCAAATTTTGTGAATTCGGACACCTGAACCTACCTGAATCTATGTGAACTAAAGTGATTTCCAAACAATGTAGCAGAAAATTGAGACGACTACCGCACCGATAGAACCCCACCAAATTAGCACTTTGTCAAGTAAACGCATTAGTAGATTACCTCCAATTTTTGCGTTGTTGTAGCCTTTCAGCGTCGACCGAACACTAATCTTGCTATCTCGGAATACTGACCGACTACCTTTATTTTCATTTCAGAGAACATCTAAATGCTACATAAGTATCATTTTGTAGCATTCATTCACTGACAATATCCTAACACAAATATATTTTATTGTCAAGTATTAATTATTATATCGTTATATTATCGCGCAGCCAAACACACACCAAAAAAAACGCTAAAAACACAAGGGGGTATGACCCGCGATGCAAACCCGCCCGCTCACACACGCCTGTGCGGGAGACTAACCAAGGGAGCGCGGAAAATTATAAAAAAAATTTTACAAAAAAATTTGGGGAGGAAGTGATAGTATCCCGTAATAACCCCATGAATTCACATGGCAGCTTTAGTCTAATATTTATAGGAATACTGAACAATTATGTGGCATAATATTATAAGTGCACTTTCAATATAGTGCACTTATAATTGTCAGCCCGTCTACAATGGGCATTTTAGATTTTAGGATGTGACAAAATGTATCATAGAACTATCTTTCGTAAAAAACTTGAATATCGCGTTGATTACCAGGATATAACGTATTGGAAAACCGGGGCTTGCCCGAAGTCTTTTGGATGGCTTGCGTCACTGCTTAAGGAGTTAGACTCTGCAGAGGAGTTAGAGACAGATCTCTGTAAAGCTTTACAAAAACTTGCGGATAGCCCTGATCAAACAAAAGAAGATAGAGATCGTATCCAGTTTGAACTGGCACATGTCCCGGTGCAAGGCACGGTGTTATGGAAAGAGAAAAAGCGTTTCTGTGTAGAATTTCGTGGGGGTAGTAATCCAATTCACTGGCCCTTCAATACGACTACATTTCCACAAAACGCACTACCCGAAGATTGTTCTTTGGAGACTCTTGAGGTGGATAGTATCCATTGGTTCTTCTTTACACTATCAGAATTGCGTCAACTCAGACTGGCAAGTGAGTCATCCGAGCCTTTTCGAAAAGTTGATCCTAATCGAATAGATGATCCTGTTCAAATGAATCGAGGAGCGGTCAAAACGTGGCAAGAAACAGATTCAATTATAAGCTGGGTTATGCAATTCGCTTCAACTAATGGCGAATCGCATAACCCACAGATTACGCGGCATGAAGACTCAACAGAGGATGTTTATTGGAAACTACATCTGCCAACAAAACCTACAATAGAAAGCACACTTGAGACCCAAAGCATACAGACACGAAAAATGACCGCGAAAGATAAAATACTGCAGTTTATTCAGGAACAAGATGAGGTTACAACAGCGCAGATAGAAGCGCAACAGTTTTGCAAACGCCGCCGCGTTTATATTGTGTTAAAAGAACTCATAGGCGAAGGCAAAATTGTAAAACTCGCACACGGAAGGTATATGCCGGTGAAATCATAAACTCAACGCACGGAAATTGTAAATTAAAAAACTTGACATTTTTTGAAATATATTGTACACTAATATTAACATAAAGGGTACGGACTCGGAACACAAGTTCTGAGAGCGCACCCTTTTTTCATTTTTTGGAGGCAACGTTTGGAGGTAACGTTATGAAAGCAGATAAAACGAAAAAACAAAGATTACCTAACTTTGATGATAAAACACAAGAATGGATCGTGAATACACTTGCCACCATGCCAGCACAAATGGCAACCGATATTTTCTTACAATGTTTTGAGCAATACAACCACCCACGATATGGAACACCCGAAGAAATTAGAAAGATCGTCCTCAATAGGTTCCAGAAAGCAAAAAGTGACAAATCACGACCAATATACGAACGTATACAGAAACGGAAAAAAGAAATAGAGTATACGCTCTTGGATTCTTTTCCACTCGCGAATCCGATCACTCAGATGGTAGAACTCCACAATACATACTTTAATGACGATCTAACAACAGAACAAAAAAGTAGGATACGAACTGAAGCACTGAAATTGGCAAAGATAATAAAAGGATAATAAAAGAATATCAAAATATATATACAGCATCAAAAAATTAGGCAAGCAAAAACGCAGAACCTACTGAACACACTCACAAAAACTTACATGAGGATAGAGAGAATACAAAAAAGAATAGGAAGGCTGACGCATAGCAAAAACTCAAAAAAACGCCTAAAAGCGTTATCACAAAATATGATGATGATTCAATACAATCTCAAACAGTAAAAAGAAAACAGAGTACAAAGTCTATGCCAAGGGAACTTAAAAAGGGAAATAGAACACAAGCATAGCACAAACCGGAATGACAGTAATATCATTGAGGTGTCAAATCAAACAAAACTGATAGAGGAGAAATAGAGATAGAGATAACATTTAGTTCAAGCAATCGGTGGCTTATCGTGCATCCGGAAAATGGCATTTAACGCTTCTGCTAATATATCTTGCGTCGTCATATTATTTTCAATACCGAGGTGTTTCAACTGGCGATACACATCTTCGCTAAAATAACCACCAATATGCCTTTTTTTAGGTTGCTTCTTCTCAACAGACTTAGATTCAGTTGCCTCAGTCTCTGTTTTTGGTTGCAACTCGTTTTCATTCACACTAAAAGCTTCTGCAAGATCAACTTTCTGTTTGGACATGTTATACCCCTATTTCGTTTGATATGTATGCGTACAAATCTTGTATTTCTTGGCTGGCTTTCCCACGAGGTTCAAACTCTTGGGCAGTCAATCCAGCATTATATGAATCAACAAACGCGACACGATCCCCGATATTACACGGGGCACAAGGTATATCAAATACCTTAACAGCCTCACGTGCTTGATCCGCTCGGTTACCTCTTGATGGAACAGCGTTGAAAACAATTCGTGCCGGCACGTTTGCTATCCGAATGACATTGACTGTTGAAGGAATTGCTTCCAGGTCAACCAGTGCAGGCTTACAAGGGATCAACACCATCTCTGCTGCGGTTGCAGCATCAAGGGCTGCTGTTTCGGTGTGCGGTGCCGTGTCAATAACAGCAAGTGTTGTTCCGCTTTCTTTGGCACGACTTAAGGTTTCCGCTAACCGTGACACTGGGGTCGCCACCACGAAAGGAGTATCATCTTTACGATGGTCTTTCCATCTCGCAGCGGACGCTTGCGGATCCAAATCAATCAAGATGACGGTATGTCCTGATCGTTCTGCTTCAACAGCAAGATGAACAGCAAGTGTGGTTTTCCCAGTTCCTCCCTTGCGCGAGAGAATGGCTAATTTTTTCATGATACCTCCATTCTGCGGGGTTGCAAGGTTTCAGACTTTCAAGGTCGATAAATTGAAATGTTGCAGGTTTGAAGTCTTACATCATAGAAGTAAAACGTTGGATATGAGGATGGGTTACATCAAGGATGCAATCTTGCCATCCTGATAGGTTGCAGTCTTGGTATTTTGATGGATTGAAGTTCTGCAATGTTGCAATAGTTCAATTTTGATAGATTACAACAATGCAATACTGCAACTTTGTGATCTTGTCGACCTGAAATCCTGCAAGATTTTAGGTTTGACAAATTGCAATCTTGCAATCATGGTATTTTGATGGATTGAAGTTCTGCAATGTTGCAATATTGCGGGTGATGGATTGAAGTCGGGCACTTTTCCTTAGGCTGGATAGGTACCCATTCAATAGCAGTCAAAATTTATGCTTGATGAACTCATACTTAACCCTTTCAGCAAGATCAAAGCAAATAAATTTAAAATTTGACTTTTTCTGATTAATGTATTACAATTGATTTTTAAAGTGGGAAGCCCCGCTGGAGGGCGAGGCTTCAAAGAATCTGCTGTCCTAATGTTTTGATGAAGCGGACGGCAAGGCATATCCAATAATGGATATTTGATTCAGGTATGTTTATCAAAGATAAAACTTACCTAACCAGCAAATGCAACAGGCAATTGATTACTGGCTTCAATAATTATACCCTATATTTTGTATAAAGTCAATAAAAAATTATAGCAATTAAGGTTTTATTGAAAATCCTCCCCAGTCCTTGCGCCTCTACAGGGACTCCTGATTAATGAAAAACTTAATAGAGCGATGTCAAGCAAGGCACGAAAAGTCGTTATCCGCTCTACCAACCCGTGTATCACGCACCGGTTACTCGGTTTACTATGCCAGCCAAGATGGCAAAGTGATCAGCACTGATCCACATCAGTTTGCTGACGCGGGTTTGGGCATTTTACCAATTGCCCGAACCGGTTTTTCAATAGAAAAATACAGCACCGGCAGTGGCAAAGATTGGGAAACACGTTATGGCGTTGAAGATTGGCAGCCACAAAGTTGGAAACGCTCCTACGGCGTTCAAATCTATACCGGCTTACCAAGCGATTACTTGACTGATTTAGATTTCGAATACGCTACCGTCAAAGATTATCCTGAATTGCTCATTGAAACACTGTCGCGATTATGCGATCTAACGAGTCATCCAATTATGACAATTTCCAAATCGGGTGGTGTGCGGTTTACTTGCCGAACACCCGACTATATCCACCCGAAACGAAATGCCGATAGAGAATATATCGGCGTATGGGATAAAAATGGTGACAGAACCGCGCTGTATCTTGAAATCTTCAGCGAAAAAGGGTTGTCGCGATGGGATGCCCGTTATGAGATTGTTAAAGGCGATCTCTGCAATATTCCGGTAATTGATGAAAAAGACCTCTTTGCTGTCATTGATGACCTGAAAAACCGGATACATGTGCCGCCACCTGCCAAAGAAAAAGCTAAACCACCGAAACCTTCACCTACCACCAAACAGAAATCAAAAACCGAAGATATAGACGAAATCTATGGGTTGCCATCCGATCTGGAATGGGTAAAATCCGGTGATGGTGACTATAAGTCTCGCCGCGGTGATTATTCGTGCAAAGTGACAAAACACCGAAAATCGAAAGGCTCGGCACAGTATTACCTCAAGCCTACCGGTGAGATTCAGGCTTTTTGCCATAACTGTGGTAAAACGTGGATTGCCCGCAGTGTTGACCAGAAAGAGCTGATTTCGAAAGTCCGCGCTGGTGAGGCATCACCTCTCTCACTCACCCGCAAACCATCAAAACTTGAAAAATATGATCGGGTGTATGCCCTCTTGGACTCGGTTGCCAAAGCGAGTGAGGAGATAGCCAAGTTTTTGAAATCGGCATCCCGCATTTTTGCGTTCCGAGCTGAAACTGGCGCAGGCAAGAATTATCAGACTGAGTCTTACGCATTGGACGTCGGTGCATTACTGCAAACTACACCGACTACAGTTTTAGCAGAAGATTTGGAAAAACGAATGAAATCTCGTTTTAGCAAAGCAGGCCACCGTGATAGTGATGTGTTCCGATGGCGTGGATTGACACAAAAGGCTGACGACACCAAAGCAAAGTTTCCGCACGAAAAGCCTTGCGTGCAAGGTAAACGCGCAGACATGTTCCGCAGTAAAGGTGGCAACATTTATAAAACGATATGCCCGTATTGTCCTGCCGAATCTGAATGTCGCAATAGCGGTTACTTATCGCAAATCCGTAACGCTTTAGCTGCGCGTGCTGTTATCCTACCGATTTCTGATGCCTTTACTAATCCTACATATCGCAATTTTACGGATGAATTTTTTGCGCAGGAAATGACAAATCAGCTATGTATCGTTGACGAAGTTGATATTTTTGACCTCTTTGTTGATTGCCAACTAACAAAAGAACGGCTAAACAAGTGGATCAATATGTGGCAAGAATGGGAACTTGGGGTCTTCGCCCGTCAGTTGTTAACCCTACTGGAAGTCGAAAATAACGCATTTGCCATTGGTGAATACATAGCAAGCCTCTCCGGTAGTGATCAAGAAAAAATCTCATATCAGATGCAACATGTGCGGTTGGCTGTCAATACTGGAGATGACGTTGAGTATCAAGTCCACACTTTAGACGATGCGGTCGCACGCGCGCTACTCCCAGCCGCTACTGAACAAGAGATAAAGGAATTGCCATCAGTTGACAGGAACTGGACAACACTCGAAAAGCTTATCATGTTTTTTGATAGATACAAACGCTTTGAAGATTCACCGATGACCTATCGCGACGGTGTGTTACGTTGGGTTGTCTTTCCACAAGTCCATCGTAAAGTAAACAAAATCGGCTTCATGTCTGCTACACTGAATTTAGACCTATTCAAACGGGTTTTCCCTAAAGCTCAAACCTTAGAGATTCCACTATCACAATGGGTACCGGGTGCTCGTTGTTTTCAACTTAGAACGGCTAAAAATCCACGCGCCACCGTGATAAAACGAGATGATAATGGTAAGTTTGAAGATTTAAACGACACCGGCACTAAAATCTGGCAGATGATGATTACTGAAATACAAAAAACGTCTGAACTTAACCACGGAATTATCACTTACAAAGATGTTTTAGACTGGGCGCATGTTGACATAAAAGAACTCACAATCACCGCGACAGCAAATTTTGGCGGGCTTGTAGGCTTAGACACTGATTTTCGTGATGTTGATGTTCTATGGATTGTTTTCGCACCAGAAATACCGCCTTATGAAACTGAATGGCGAGCAAAAATGCTCTTTGGTAACGATGACATCACTTTGGATATGAGTCGTGATCCTGTTACGGGTGCTTTTGTTGATGAACGGATGCAGCAGATTTACGATGCTGGCGTACAAGCTGAACTTATCCAAGCAGTCGGACGCGCTCGGCTGAACCGTCTACCGCACACTGTAGTCATACTCTCTGCACATTACCTACCCGGTATCACCGATAGACCTGAAACCTATCTATTTGATGAAACCGATTTTGAGGTCGCAGATGGATTGGAACAACTGGCAGAAGTTGTTCAAGTTCGCGAAAAAGCAGAAAATGATAGAGACAATAACCCATCCAGTAATAAATCTATTGCTGACTTTCAAGTCTCACATGGTGTTACGCGGCAATGGGCGAATGTTTTATGGAAACGCTCTGGCGGAAAAGAAAATGAGATTGAACAGATTGTGAAATTAAGAGCTCAAGGACTTTCTATCCGTCAAATTGAAGAAAAAACAGGAATTAGTAGGTCAAAAGTTCAACGTGAACTCAGTCATAGTCAAGTCGGAGGTCAAACTGTCCCAAATAGAAAGTCCTCATGTTAAGTACGTACTGTGACCACTTTCTATATGGGACAGTTATTTAAAAGTGCTATAAATCCTTATATAGACTGGATTCATAGCACTTTTAAAACTGAATAAATTCAATTTATAGAGTAAAAACGACCTCTGACTTGACTATGACTGGTTTTATACGCATTTTTAAAATATTTTGAGACACTTTTTACTAATTTGTGTAAATGTTTTATTATTTATGTTATAATATCAATATGGACATACAACAGAGAAATCCTGAAAGTTTTTATGTGGCGTGTGCGACTCCACCAAAGACGATCACCCGCAAGAATACTTGATGAACAAACACCGATCGGACAACCTCCACCTTGATTGAAAAGGAGCATTTTCGTGGTATGGGCAAGTTTTATCCTATCCATTGTTGCGCTTGTAATAGCGTATGCCAAGTGGCAGCATCCAAAAACCGCAGATAGACCTGAAATTCTTGTAGATATAGAGTGGAAAACATATCCCGGATTCCAAAAAAATTTGCTGTCGATCTCTCTATAAAGAATGTGGGGCGTGCCACTGCTTACGACGTAGCATTTAAATATGATTGTTATTTTCAACTACCTAAACTTCAACCAAACGTTCCAAATATAACTCTTAACGATATAAAATACCTAAAAGATGGTATTAGTGGTCTTGAACCGGGAGAGGAAAAAACAAAATTTGTGTTGAGTGGAGAGACAGATATATTTTTAAGTGAAAAACAGCGTCGGAATAAAATGGAAAGACATACTAAGATCAAGGTGAAATATAGCGGTATAAAAAGGCGGATATGGCGATATAAACAAACTTTTACAATTGACTTTTACAGAGGGCCAGATACTTAACACTTTGTAAGATTTTCTCTGTGACAATCTGTCGGCTTTCATGACGTCTTGCATCAAAGAAAATGACACAAGTTAACGGGGTGGTAAGAGTAGTGTCCGAAAATACCGGCGTCTATTCATAAGTTTTCTATTGAAATTTGCACAGAATGAAAGTATCATAATATACATAAATGAGTATTATGCATAAATGCATATTATGATACTCTTATATATCTTCTATGACACATTTCCATAGAAGAGCCTGTCTTTCAACCAATTGAAAGACAAACATAACAAATGTTTCCATTTTTGACCTGCGATTGCGATCAAGAATTCAATTCCTAAGTCAATTCTTGAAAAAGACAATCGTAGGTTAATTTGGAATACCATAATTATTCCTCCCCTTTTTAAGATAAATTTTCACACAAATTAAAGAAATTTTAAAAGAACCTTTTTAAATTTCATAAAAAGTAAAAATTAATTCTTACACAAAAAAAAGAGAAACAACAAACCCAACGACAGGTAGATATACCTGGAGAAGGGTGGGGCTGTTTCTCCTTTGATGCTTTAAGTATACTACAGCGTATCTCATAAATAGTAAATGACTGAAATTAAAACTTTTAAAAGATTATCATCTCTGTTAAACTTTTGAAAAAATCTGAAAGTTAGGAGATGATTTGAATGGAACTCAGCGATAAAGAATGGGAAATCATTGAACCGCTGTTACCTGAACTACCATCAGGTAAACAAGGCAGACCTTGGCGTGGGAATAGAGAAGTGTTAGATGCTATACTCTGGGTGTTGCGAACAGGCGCCCCTTGGCGGGATTTACCCGAAAAGTATCCCCCCTATCAAACTTGTCATCGTCGTTTTCAGCAATGGTCATCGGATGGAACGCTTGAAAGCGTTCAACTGGCACTCACAGAAATGCTTGAAAAACGAAAAAAAAATAAATATGAGTGAGTGCTGTATTGATGCGAAATTCGTTCCTGCCAAGAAAGGCGGCATTTGTGTTGGTCCGACGAAGTGTGGCAAAGGGACAAAACTGGTAGCGATTACAGAAAAAGCGGTAGGCCTGTGAGTGTTCTGATTACAGGTGCTTCCTGTCATGAAGTGCGCTTGGTTGAACCGGCATTGGATGCGTGTTGGACATCCGAGAACCCCGCAGTGTTGATTGGGGACAAAGCGTATGACTCTGATCCTTTGGATGCGTCTTTGAGGGGGCGTGGTATTGAAATGGTAGCCCCTCATAAAAAGAATCGCAAAAAACAGGCGACACAGGATGGTCGGCGTTTACGCCGGTATAAGCGTCGTTTCAAAGTAGAAAGATTTTTCAGTTGGTTAGAGGATTTTCGGCGTTTAGTCGTTCGGTGGGAATATTATGCTGAAAATTATTTAGGTTTTGTGCTTCTTGCTTGCATACGT
>CBDBEI010000004.1:0-4406 GCA_965204285.1 Candidatus Poribacteria bacterium | reverse complement strand
TAAAGGACGATATTGTTATTTTTTGTTAAGCATGATGAATTGACAATGTGTTTCAGCCTTTTCTGTTGTGGTACAATGTTGTTATGTGACCATGGGGATGAGTGAGTGTGTGGCAGTGTGTATGGGATAGTCATGACTATAGTACTACTACAGTAGGTAATATGCTATGCTATATTCTTTGATAGGAGAAACAACGAAAGCATCAGCAAACTGTGTAAAGTGGCATCCATCTCCTAGCACGCCAGACTATGAGGACAACTGAAGTGGTTCTTGTCCTTGCAGCATAAGCTCAAGTTGCATGTGTAGATTTAATGTCCCTTCAGCATGCATTTGGTATGGAAACATTTAAGATTAGCAAAGAATTGTCTACAATTCTATGGAACATTTGAAACATCCAGTTTGATGTGGTAGACTATAACCATAGTAGAGGATCTGTGCTATAACTGAAGCTGGGCTGCATGGTTCTTCTTCCTCCAACTTTGTCCCTTTATATGTTCATGTATGTGTGTGCTGGTGAGTTTGCCTATATACATATAACTTTGAGAATGGGTCATGTTGGAGCTGCACTGTAAACCTATGACTGAAGTATTGGCCAGATGTGCCCATCTAACAAATGTCAACATACCATAGTGGCCCCTGGTGAAATTGGTCTGTTTATTTAATCTTTGATCTGGACCTCAAAAGTGTGGGGAGTGGCTGCATGCCTGTACACCAGGTCACTGAGACATAGGTGGACCTGTGGGTCAGAAGGTGCAACATCTGGGGTCATAAACACTGCACAGCTCAGAAAGCCAAAGAATCCAGTGCATCAACTGGCCCACAGTAACACATAGGAATTAATTGAAAGGGACTGTTTGATCATTTGCATTAGCGTTACTGTGATTGGGAGCCACACATGATCTTCCTTTCTTGAGCCATTAGTTTGTTTTATGCCCCGGATGTAGGGTGTGTTAGTAGGGTAATGGAGGAGAAGGAATTGCTGATGTGAGGTGCCAAACTACTGTAATTGTTTACGAGCAAATCTCACCATGTCAAATCTATGTACTTGGGCTTCCAAGATTGAGGCCCCTGATTTGCCCTGGCCTCATTGTGGCTTTGAGGGTGAATAGAGCATTGAAGAAAGCATTGCCGAGGGGACAGACCTTATTTAAACACAATTCACCACATGCCCATGTATGGAATTAAACTTGTGCATATCCTTACAACTTTTACACCAGTCAACTGGTTGCTCATCTGCTATATATGCAGCTTGTATAGTTACTCAAGGGGGAGTGGTGCCAACATGGTGGACAATTCTAACTGTATGCCTAGAAGTGTTATAGTGGTGCTGGAGCTTTCTAATTAGTCAGGAGCAATGGACACTCCCAACTCTTCACCAGTGCGGTGGCGAGTGCTTGCTAATATTCAGGTGAGGCCTTGCCCCCTGAAGGAGGAAACTAACATAGCGTATGACCACCCACACTCCATGTTGGTATAGTAACCATGGATTCCAAGGCCTCCCCTACTGCACTGAATATGGGAGTTGGCAGTCGACAAACATGGAATCCTTCCAGCATACTGTCAGGAATAGTCAGTCCTTAGAATGCACCAGTATTATCCTATGTGCCTCCTTTATGTTGACCTTGGCCATAAGGGAATCTTTACTAATTAAGGTAATACATCATGTGAGCAGCATTGTCCACAAATGAGTAGGTGAGGTAGGTATACTGCCTACTGATGGAGTAATTGACTCTGGCATTGATAGGTCAATGATTATGCATTATTTGTCTGGTGTATTCTCTGATATCACTGCGATGCTGCTGGTGAGTATATATGTTTGGGCAGGCATGAAGGGAGAAGAGGTTGGCTATGTCCCCCTGGCTAAACTGCCCACAGATTAGTCAACCACCTTGGCATTCACCTGTGCTGAGGGGTGTGCTATTGGGAGTTCTGCAATAGGGAGCCCACTGCAGCCCTTATATTTTCAAAAGTTGTGTTGCATCCCATGCAGACTGCTACTAAGCCACTCCTGATTAGTGTGTTTGGGGGAGGTAAGGGCTTGCATGTGGGTCATGTGAGGTCATGCATTAGGCTGTGCATTTGTGCCACTCAAGTGCCTGTATGGCAGTAGGTGACAGGTGTGGTCCTGCATGCATTGGGCAGCTAGCATGAGTCCATGCTTGGGTGCCTACACAAAATCCTAGCTACTGTGTGCATGCAACATGACACTGTGCACACATGTCTATTTTCATGATTGAACTTCACTTTACAGATGCCTACTACAACCCTAACACAGTACGCAAGCCTACAGCAACATCTGTTCCTACTCTGGCTTATGTAGACATGTGCCTGCTCCTGTATCATGGTACAAGTTGCTTTGTGTGATTGTTGTGAGGATTGATCAATAGCTTGCAATCAGAGTGCGGTTCCTTGGAGATGCTGAGTTGCCCATTGGCATCATCCAAATAGTTGGAGTGGCCCTACTTATTAGGGTGGTGACTGGCTGACATGGAGAGGTGGTGGCAGTTCTGTGTTACGTGTCGACTCTCCAGACAACCAAAGGCACATGCTTGAAGTCAGACCTGTCAAGGCTAGACTTTCAGCATGAGTGAGACTGCCCCATAAATGTGTGAGATCAAAAAAATTATGTTATGCAAACGTCAACATGGACATCATAATGCTGTAGAGGCTCATTGCTACGTGATTAATAACCAGTAGGGAACTTGTTGAGCAACGAACGTAGCACAGGGTCAAATAAATCAGGACGTTTCGGCCGCGTAGGCCTTCGTCAGCTGAAACTGATAGAATACAGATGAGAAGGTGTCGTTTATATACAAGTGGTTGTGGTGTGACGTCATAGTGATGGTGTGAGATGACGTCATGCGGGGTAAAAATTTGAATAAGTCAGGATGAAAGCAATAGTTAGGTCAGGTCAAGTTGATTTAGGTTGCGTCTAGCAGTGGGTTCCAGATGGGCGAGATGTGGAGGCCACAGTCCAAGTTCATTGTGCGTTGTTCACTTCGGATCTGAATAGCCTCCAGAGTTCTCCTATTCCAGTATCCGCGAGCTGTCATCCGCACCCTGGCTGATTCCCAGTCAATACTGTGTTGAAGTTGGTGCACATGTACTGCAATCCCGTTCCGCTCATCACCTCTGCGAACTGCATACTTGTGCTCTGCCATTCTTGTCTTCAAGCTTCTCTTCGTCTCTCCAATGTACTTTAGTTCGCAGTCTTTGCATGGCACTTCATACACTACTTCTCTCTGGTTCTCAGGAGGGATCCTCTCCTTCACCCGCACTAGTAACTGTCTCATGGTCCTCTGTGGTTTGAACACGGTCTTGACACCCAGCGGGGCACATGCCTTTTCCAACTTCTCACTGGTGCCACGGATGTATGGTGTGTACAGGATTGTTGGTCTCTCCTCTGGCTGGTTGTCTTCTTCTATGTGCCTGGGCAATCGTGAGAGTGTCTTCTTTACCAGCTGCTCCGGGAAGCCATTGGCTGTGAAGACCTCTTCCAGGTGCTGCATCTCCGCTGGTCTGCTGGTGTCATCACAAACTTGGAGAGCTCGGTTGCGCATTCCTCGCATCACACCTGTGAGAACTCTCGGGTGGTGGTGAGAGTTGAAGGGAATGTATCGATCTGTGTGCGTGGGCTTTCGATACACTGAGGTAGACAGGTGGTCACCATCCCGGGATACAAGGACATCCAGGAAGGCTATCCTACCCTCCTTCTCCCTCTCCATGGTGAACTGGATGTTCGGAGACTGCTGATTGAGGTGTTGGTGGAACCTGGCCAGTTCTTCTTCACCATGCTGCCAGATGACGAAGGTGTCATCCACATAGCGAGTCCAAACGGCAGGTTGAAATGGAGCTGATTGTATGGCCTCCTCTTCAAGGTGTTCCATAAACAGATTTGCAATAATGGGGGATAGTGGGGAACCCATTGCTGCACCATCAGTCTGCTCATAGACAGTTACTAGTGCGGGTGAAGGAGAGGTGAAGGAGAGGATCCCTCCTGAGAACCAGAGAGAAGTAGTGTATGAAGTGCCATGCAAAGACTGCGAACTAAAGTACATTGGAGAGACGAAGAGAAGCTTGAAGACAAGAATGGCAGAGCACAAGTATGCAGTTCGCAGAGGTGATGAGCGGAACGGGATTGCAGTACATGTGCACCAACTTCAACACAGTATTGACTGGGAATCAGCCAGGGTGCGGATGACAGCTCGCGGATACTGGAATAGGAGAACTCTGGAGGCTATTCAGATCCGAAGTGAACAACGCACAATGAACTTGGACTGTGGCCTCCACATCTCGCCCATCTGGAACCCACTGCTAGACGCAACCTAAATCAACTTGACCTGACCTAACTATTGCTTTCATCCTGACTTATTCAAATTTTTACCCCGCATGACGTCATCTCACAC
>CBDBEI010000003.1:0-7624 GCA_965204285.1 Candidatus Poribacteria bacterium | reverse complement strand
GAGTTGACTGGTGCTATGAACATTTCAGCTGCTCACGAAATCACTGGTCGAAGGATGAAAGTAACTATGAAATATTAAATCGCAAGAATCGAATATATATACGTCGTTTTCGACACGACCCAACTCGATTTGAACGTTCACAACAACGTGTACATAGAGGAGAAGGGATTATTAATGTCATGTATGTCAGATACATATAAATTAAACGATTCGATCTATTGCAGAAATCAAATATTCCTTTCTTTGTATACAGCGTACATGGGGCGAGAATTTTATTACACCCTGTATGCGTATGTGCAACTTCGGATTAGTAGGCTCTTTTCAATTTGTTCACATTGTTCTTGTATCCACCGCTCCTTGTCTTGTCGAGCTGATTTCTTGACTTCCTTGCATATATCATTATATTGATGTGTATTTTTGGCCATGCGTTTCGTAAGCTTCAACATTCGTTTTGCATTAGTTAGCTTCAGAGTTTCCTTGGAAATTCAGGGCTTTCTGGTTATTCTTCCAGCAGGTATTCTGGCTTCTATTGAGTTTTTGATAGCATCTTCTGATTTGTTGGCATGTTCTTCGAGTTTACAAGCAGATTAGACGCTTTCTATGTTCTTGGTTAGGCTGCTGGTGCTGCAGGACTGTCCTAATTTTTCGTTCTTCAGTAGGCCCAGATCGGGTCGATGATTTTGGTGCCTTCTCTTGTGTATTATCTTAAGTCGAAGTTTTATATTGAATAGCAGTATCGAGTGGTCTGAGCTGATGTCGGCACTTTGAAATGTCTTACAGTTGATGATGGACGACTTTCATCGTTGTTGTATGAGAACTAGATCGATCATAGTCTTGTGCAGCTCATCTGGTGAGATCCAAGTCCACTTTCGACTTGATTTTTGTTGAAATCTCGTGTTGCATACGTAGAAAGTATTGGCTGTTGTAAAATCCATGAGGCATTCTCCACATTCGTTTCTCCTGCCATATCCATACCTTTCCATCATGAGTTTCCAATCGGTATTGTTGCTGCCAACTTTTACATTTCCGGTCGCCTGTTATGCTGAATATGTCTTTTCCATATGTTTTTGCTAGTGCATTCCCAATATCTATTCAACACGTTGTTTCTATCTCCTCTTCTGAAGAGAAGCTTGACGCATATACGTTTATTATTTCGAGTTTGAATAGAGTTGCATTGAGTGTAGCTGTAGTATTCTTGAGTTGATTGTATTGTATTCGATGAGTACCTTTTACCTTTTGTACAGAGTAGCAATTCTACTCCTCTGGTATGGATGTCGTCTTCTCCTGACCAGATGAAGTCTCCATTCTGTGTTTCTCCCTTTCCTGTCCAGCGTACTTCAGAGATACCAACGATGTCGTAGTGGAAACGTTTGATTTCATTCCTAAAAAGTTCTAGTTTTCCAGTTGTCCATAGTGTCTGAACGTTGCATGTCCCAATTATAATAGTATCTTTTGTAAGTTTTACTTTGTCGATGTTGGTTGTTGAAAGTTTTCCAGTAGCCAATGTTTCTACTCCACCCTGGTTACACGACAGAGAGCGCAGACTTTGTTCACCCGAGCGACGTGCGAGTTAGTTTGACTTTATACTGTTATCGATCATGGTTGGTTTCTGTCGTATTGTCTTTATTCAAACGGCGGTATCTGCACCCCTTCCGTTTAACACTTCTCCTTTTTTAGGGACTTGCGCTCGACACAGGTATATACATGTATACGTATATATCTCTCTTCACCTATCAGAAACTTCGAGAGATATGTTATGAAAAGGTGAAACTATATCCAGAGTTAAGTCTTTTGCACCTTACTCTACTTTGATTTAGCCTCAGATTCACTTTTTCCTTCAAAAATACGATGCACGAACTTCGCAAAATATACTCGTTACGGAACGCATAGAACTACTACGAGGCCAAACACTCAATATGTTTATTCTTAATAAAAACTGATTTTGATATTCAAATAAAAGTCGATTTCTTTTTCAAAACAACATAACCATACTCGCAAGAAAAATTACCAGTCTCAGGATGTTCTCGTATTTTTTCTTCAAATAAATCCCAAAATTTTTTTAATACAATTGAAACATCATCTTGTATTCTGCTGCTATTCATTAATACTTGTCGAAGAATCGATTCCGACCACGCACGAACAAATGATGTAGTCAAATGACAAAATTCATTCAGTGTAATTTTTGCTTCTTTCCATTGTTTGAAAAAAGGTGATTCAATGGAGACAAATTCTGATTTGATCAATTCGAAAGAATATTGAGCAAAGAGATGTTCATCAATACATTCCTTGGACGAACGAAAATACATTGGAATTGTAAAATCGAGTAATTCCTGAGCTGTAAAAGGAAGCAGTTGAGCACATTCGTAGAGAAGATTCAAAATGTTTTCAATTCCGGGTCTCCCTTGGTTATTAGTACACAGAATAGTGAGAATGAGAACACCACCTGGAACAAGTTCACAAGATCGATGTCGTAAGAACTGTGAATAGTCAAGATAAGCTAGCTCTTTGAATGCTTGATATTCTTTCAAATCTTCATCAAAACCAATATAACAATGATTTGATAGGTTACACGGCTTTTTCGATAACCAATGAAGCGCTGTTGATGAGTGTCCAATTGAAAGAGAATTACTTGGTAGACATTGTTCGTAGAAAGTGCGACCGCTCGCTACACCATTGTACGAACTGTCTTCGGTGAGCAGTTGAAAAAGCGATGCCCAATCATTTGTTGGAAGATCATTGTGAACAATTAAAGGTTCTTTTGCGAGTTTTTTTGTTTTTCGAAGGTAGTCAATGATTGTTTTCATGGCATAGAGAGAATTGGCTCCTTGAGCCGATCCAAAATCCGCAATATTCGTTTCCTCTTCTCCTTTCGGGTCGAGGTTGTAAGCGTGTCCGCCAGACGCTTCCATCGATTTCGATCTTTGACCGAAGCAATGACATCGGTCCATGTGAGACCCAATCGCTCTTGACATAGACGCGCGATATAGTTGCGCCAAGTCAGACGTGGACGTCCGACCGGTCTTTTTCCTTGTGGCATAGCTTCAAAGACTTGATGTGCCAGTCTTTCATGCGGCATTCTTAGTACGTGTCCCAACCAACGGAGCTGTGATCTTTCGATATGGAGTAGAAGTGACTCTGCCTTCAGCGAATCTCGTATCGTTGAGCTGCGGATCCTATCCCGAAGTGTCAGACCTGCAGCTCTTCTCAAGAATCGCATCTCAGCAGCTCGTATTCGTGATCGAATTCTTTCGGTCATTACCCATTGTTCGTGACCATAGATGAGAGTAGGACGATAGACTGCGTTAAAGATCGCCATTTTCGTCCTTCGACTAACCTCCTTTTTAGTCACCACTGATCGATAAAGCGAGCGCAGAATTGCACTCGCTGACCCAATACGTCGATCAATCTCGCAGTCCAGTCTTGTGTCATTCGAGAATTCGACCCCGAGGTACTTAAATTTCTCCACTTGATTTAATGAGGTTCCATTGATATTCACAGCACACTGTTCCTTTTGTCTCGAGAGGACCATAACTTCGGTTTTCTTTGTACTGATCTGCATGCCAGCCATTGTACATTCGGCCGCGAATCGATCTAGAGCACGTTGGAGTCCAGCACTCGAGGATGCCAATCGAGCGACGTCGTCCGCAAAGAGCAGAGACTCTACTCTCGCATTCCCCATCGTCACACAGTCTGGTGTGGTGCTTCTCCGGGAGATCCTGTCCATAAAAATAATGAACAGGAGTGGAGACAACACACACCCCTGTCGAAGACCGACACGTACTCGGAACGAGTCCGACTTACTGCCATTGATTCGAACGTGGCTCTTACAATCATTGTACAAAGACCGAATGGCTACCAGAAGACGGCCACTGATCCCATACTCTTTCATGACGCTCCACAGCAGGTCTCGAGGTACCCGATCATAGGCCTTTTCCAAGTCTATAAACGCAGTATAAACTGGCTTGGCGAATTCCCAGGCCTTCTCGAAGACTTGGCGAAGTGTGAACAGCTGGTCAGTTGTTCCTCGTCCTGGGCGAAAGCCACATTGGGTGTCCTGGATCTTTGGCTCGACTATCGTTCGGCATTTCCTCTCCAAAACTCTTGCATAGACTTTTCCAGGGAGACTTAACAGAGTAATGCCTCTGTAGTTAGAGCACTCTCTCCGGTCTCCCTTTTTGAAGATGGGGACAACAATTCCCGTTTGCCAGTCCACAGGAGTTTTTCCTTCCCTCCAGGCTACGCGACACACCCTAGTGAGCCAAAGGATACCGTGGCGGCTGAGAGACTTTAGCAACTCAGGTCGGATTTCATCGATACCTGCAGCCTTGCCAGGCTTGAGTGCCCTTATAGCTGCCTGAACCTCGTCCGTTGAAATGTCACTGGTCTCGTCCCGTTCCGGTTCACTCGGTGCTCCTCGTCTTCCTGAAGTCGGATTGTAGAGTTCCATAAAGTATTCTTTCCATCGATTAAGAATGTCCTTTTCGCAAGATAGCAGATCGCCAAAGGCGTTCTTAATCGAGCAAATTATTGGACATGCTCCCTTTCGAAGGCGGCGGATGGTCTGCCAGAATACTTTGCCTGCCGAAAGATAGTCGGACTCTAGTCGATGTCCAAAATTCTCCCAAGAGGCTGCCTTCGCTTTAGCTACGACTTCCTTTGTCTTATCTCGTGCTTGGAGGTATTTCTGCCGAGTTTCTGCTGTTTGCCGACCTACCCAGGCCCTGTAAGCAGCTTTCTTCTCAGCAACAACAGCGCGGACTTCGTCATTCCACCAAGGAGTCCTCTTCTGACCGATGGGTGGTCCGATGCGCTTCACTCCACATGTTTCTGTCGCAGCTCCAAGTATCGCTGTACGAAACAGTGACCACTCAGTTTCAACGTCGACCTCCTTCGGTGGTAAGTGGGAGAATCTTTGGTCGACATTTTCTGCAAAGTTGCGCCGAACTGCCTCGTCAACCAATGCTTCCCATCGTATTCTGTTCTGTCTCTTTTGGTAAATCCTTTGCATTCGGCTCGACGAGGCCAGTCGCAATTTGCACAAGACCAGGTGGTGATCGGTCGACAGCTCTGCTCCTCTTTTCACGCACACATCCATTACACTTTTCCTTAGATCATCTGATACAACAAACAAGTCGATCAGCGACTTTTGGGTTGCCGAATCTCCCAACCTGTACCAAGTGTATTTGTGAATGTCTTTGTGATGGAAGAACGTATTCATTATGGACAAGCCTCCACCGGCGCAGAAGTCCAGTAGTAGCCTGCCCTGTGCATTAATGTCGCTGTCGCCGTTCTTCCCAACTACACCTTTCCACGTCTGTGCATCGTTTCCAACGTGAGCGTTGAAATCTCCCAACAGTATTATGGAGTCTGTCCCTGGGATTCCCTCAAGCACACCAAGGACTTCATCCAAGAAAGGGGCATATTCTGACTCTGTGTTCGGTGCGTACACCTGCACTAGAGCCAGAGTTTTCTCCTTCAGCTTAAGCCTTAGGAGTACCACTCTCTCACTGATTGGTTTCCACTCAACAACTCTTTCAGCAAGCTGGGGGCTTGTGAGTATCCCCACTCCCGCCTGTGCATGAAGTGCTGGATCGACACCAGAGTAGAAGAGTTGCCACCTTTTGTTCAATACCAGTGTTCCGTTACCCTTTCGCTTTGTGGATGAAACTCCGACTATGTCTAGCCGGTATCTAATAGCTTCATCCACTAGTTCAGGTTCTTTGCCAGTGAGCGATGTTGCATTCCATGTTCCGATATGTAGTTTCTGTTGTCGTTCTCGATTTCGATAGAATTTTCCGTCGAACTTGCCATTGAGGCGTCGCGCCACCTCCTCAATCCTACTAGGATAGTTGGCGAGTCCATCGCTAGCATCTGTCCGCTCTTTCGATGTTATTACCCGTAGCTTTTTCGGGTTGATCCCGGTCGGCCTACGGGTCTTAAAGTTCAGCCGACCACCAGACGCTCGCATTGCTCCGTCCCCAGGTCTGGCTCCAGGGACGTGCCCCAGTATCCCACGCCCGGGAGAGGTACGAAGACTGTTTTGTGTGTACATCATGAGGAGGTTTGCAGAGGCCCATTAGAGTTACCCAGGAGACACCGCGAGGAGGTGGGCTTGACTTGACTATAGATTGAGATTTGTTATCACGTCGATAGCGAAATCCGTCTAATAAAAGCTGATCTTTATCTTTGGAGGACTTTACAATCGACATTATATAACTGTAGAACTACGTATACATTAACAAAGATCGAACAATAACAATACGTAGAACAATTGTTCGTCTCTGTAAAGATTACTACTATACTACTGAGGATAGGAACCAACGAATTATCGACAAAATTAGATGGCGCCTTCTGATACGTATATACTTTTTAGCAGAGAAGCAGGAGACTGAATAATGAGTTTTTACAGTTAATCGATTAATAAGGGCTCAACTGTCGGGTCACCAGTTTAGAAGTATTGAAAACGATCTCTGTTTTAATCTATTCGAAATCTCTTAGGTATGACACTAAACGAGAGGTGTAAACTACTCATTGACAAAATAGAGTAGTAGTTCCAAATTCGATCACGAAATTTTTACTTTCTAGAAAAATGAGCATAACTTCTCTGTACGAAGTCCGTTTGAAAATGTTTTTAGTTTCCAGGATAGAGAAAACATTTCTCTATAGTTTTTATTGAGTTTTAGATGAACGGTAGCTGTTACAAAGACACCTACTAAATTTTTTTTCCATTCTGTCAGTTTCCTAATTCGATCACCAAGTGTAAAATACATAGAATTTTGATTAATGATGAAAAACTATCTTCCGGCACAGAAAAAACAAAATTCAAAGTTGATATTAATATAAAAGGTTAATATAAATCAAGTTCTATATATGTCGCATGTATGAGTAGTATAATTTCAATATCTTCTGAAATATTAGTTTCATGAAATGAAGCAGAGTTTGCCTGTGTCGTCTATAAGTGAAATAATATCTACTTTCAAGAATTGTAAACCTGTCTGATCGAACTTCTTCAGTGAAAGATTCTTCACGAATACGTTCAAGTTTATTTTGTTTTACCCATTTAATATCATCATCATCATGCCGTCGAACAAAAGAACGAAGCCATTTCTTGCCTGGACTACTAGATAGATCCAACAACTTGCAATAGTCATTTGCAACATTATGAGTAACTTGAAAGTCGTATTCAGGTAAAAGATCGAGTAAAGTAACAAAATAAGATTCTTCAGTGAGAGTTAAGCACGATAAACGACCCGTTTTACTTGGATTTTGACGGTGATGACGAATAGTACTAGCTGGAATATTAAAATTTTTTGCAGCTGATTTAGTCTAATGTACTATTAACAGCATCAATAAGTGATTGTTTAGAATATTTTTTTGGCATATGATGAAAAATCTAGAGCATCAGACAAGAAACAATTACTTGAAATAGATATACTTAGATAGAGTAATCATATATTAAGCACAGCACCACATATATAAAGAGGACTAGAATACTAAACTATTGGTCCTCTATAGAAGTACCATCACAATAATATAACGTAGAGAATGCTATAACCTATCACAAATCAATATGAAAGTAAACAAAAAAGAATTATCTGTACATTATTATTTCACTTATAGACGA
>CBDBEI010000002.1:0-6685 GCA_965204285.1 Candidatus Poribacteria bacterium | reverse complement strand
ATGGGGCAGGTGTAATACGATGGAATAAAGAAGAACTTGAAATGCTAGATAGAAAGACGAGAAAGATCATGACGATAAACAAAGAATTATACCCGAAGAGCGATGTAGCAAGACTTTATGTTGCAAGAAAAAGAGGAGGTAGAGGGTTGATTGGATGTGAAAGTTGCGTAGAGAGTGAAGAAAACAGTCTTGGTTGGTATGTGAAAAATAGTGAAGAATTGATGTTAAAAGCAGTAAAATGGCAGGCGATTATACACACCGATGTAGCTATGAAACCAGAAGAATTCAAGAAAGATAGGAAGATGGAGTAGGAGAGCAGATGGATCAACAAGAAGATGCATGGACAGTATGTTAGAGAAACGAAAGAAATAGATTAGGTAAAGACATGGAGATGGCTCAAGAAAGGAGACTTGAAAGGATGCACGGAAGCACTTATATGTAGTGCTCAGGAGCAAGCATTGAGGACCAACTATGTTAAGTTTCACATTGACAAAAGCATAGATTCACCATTGTGCAGGATGTGTGGAGCAAAAAGTGAAAGTGTTGGACATCTGGTAGGCGAGTGTAGTAAGCTTGCACAAAAGGAATACAAAAGGAGGCATGATAACGTGGCAAGGTACATCCATTGGAGGTTATGTGAACAAGTAGATTTGGAGAAAGTAAGTAAATGGTACGAACATCAACCAGAAAGGGTAATAGAGAATGGTAGATATAAAATCTTGTGGGATTTTAACATCCAATGTGACAACGTAGTAGAAGTAAGAAGACCTGACATAGTAGTAGTTGATAAGAAAAGAAAGGAGGTGAAGATAGTTGATGTGGCTCTCCCTGGTGACTCAAGAGTAAGAAGTAAAGAACAGGAGAAGATAGAAAAGTACCAACTGTTGAGAGATGAAATGATGCGGATGTGGGGAATGGAAAAGGTAGTAGTTATACCGGTGGTGATAGGAGCATTGGGTGCGATATCGACTGAATTTAAAAACCATGTTGAGAAGTTGAAACTTGAAATCAGAATAGAGCATGTGCAGAAAACAGCATTATTGGGAACAGCAAGGATACTTAGAAAGGTTTTGTCTTTGTAGAGACAGTAGAGAAAGATCTCTTGAGACCTTTGGCAACTTGTTGTTGCTTGCTCTCAAGGGAATAATGACGAGATAAATAACATCTGATTTCTGAGCGTTTAGAGAAATAATAATAATAATAAGGCAAGGAATACCGCTTAAGCATTTAAAATATTATTTTTCAATGTAGCATGTATGTATCAGCAACAATTAGCCTGCGATTATGTAACTGTTACTCAGATGATGTAAGAAAACTTGTTGACGAAATTCTGATGCAACTTGTTGGCGAAATTCTGATGCAACTTGTTGACGAAATTCTGACGCAATGTTTCATCAGCGTATAAAACTAGAGTATATAAGCTAGCTATTTGTAAAAAAAAAAAAAAAAAAAGAGAAAGGACATATATACGAAATAGTGAATGTAACGAGAGTGTGTATAAGTACAAGAAGACTAAAATTTTGTTATAAAATACTGACTTCTACTTGTACATCTGTGAGTTATTTGTTGGTGGGAACAAGTCACCACACAAAGTGGAGCCCTCGGAGAGATTATTGACGTGATCATACAGAAATCATAAAACGTTATAGAACAGTTTAACTTGATATTTTATGAGACATAAATTACTGGACAACAGGAAGAGCGTGAATTTAACGATAAATTAGAACATTCTCAAGAGAAATATGGAAGAAGCTATAAAAACCATTGAAAGTGGACTAAAACTGTTGGCTTTTACGGATAAACAAACGGAAGCTATCCTTGAACGTAGAAAGGATAGAGAGCTCGAAAGACAAGTGAGGACAATCCAATCGTCGTTGGATAAGATTTATGACCAGAAAACAAAGGTAATCGAGGAGAAGTTTAAAGCTGATGAAAGTGAAGAAGAAATTGAACAATGGAGTGGAAAATTCGAAGAAGATGTCAGCCGCTACGATAAATCTTTGGAAGATTTGCAAGCAACTATTGCGTCAGTAAAAAAGGCCGCACTACAGAAATCGTTACAGATCGAGCAGCAGAAGGAGGAGGAACGCCTGCAGCGTGTATACGAGGAAAAGAAACGGATCGAAACTATGAAGTTAGACGTGCGCAAACAGTACGAAGCAAAACTGGATGGGAAAGAGAGACGAAGGGAGAAAGGATTATACGAGCAAAGCTTCCGAAGCTGGCTATCACAAAGTTCCAAGGTACACATCTCGATTGGCTTCGTTTCTGGGGTCAGTTTCAAGCTGAGATAGACAAGGCAAGTATCGACCAAATAACCAAGTTTTCGTACCTAAAGGAACTGCTGATCCCAAGCGTAAAATCCTTAATTGATGGATTGCCCTTTACTTCGGAAGGCTACGAGAGAGCCAGGAACATCCTGACTACAAAATACGGACAAACCAGTGAAATCGTAAATGCTCACGTTCAGTGTATCATGGATCTGCCATCCATCACGAGTGCTCACCCGGTTCGAATCCACGACTTCTACCGGAAGCTCGTGATACATATACAAGCCTTGGAGACGATGGGAAAGGTCAGGGACATCAATGGGTATGTGCGACTCACACTTGATCGTTTGCCTGCTATTCGTTCTGATCTAGTTCGACTCGATGACAACTGGAAGAACTGGGAGTTTACTCATCTGGTAGAAGCATTGCGACAATGGACAGAACGAAACCCAGTCAGTGACGATAAGAGAAACAAGCAATCTGCGATGCCAAAATCCGAGAAATCATTTAACACTTATCAAAAACCAGCTTGGAAAACCGCTTGTGTCTACTGCGAGGAAGGGAATCACAAGTCTCGAGACTGTCCAACGGTAAAGGAAACATCGGAGAGAAGACGAGTTCTGAGCTCGAAACGACTGTGTTTCAACTGCACCAGAGGAACACATTGTGCCTCAGAATGTAGAAGCAGGGGGTGTTTCAATTGTGGAGGGAGACATCACACCTCTATCTGCGATAAAAACAACAGCACGGCAACGGACAGCAAGCTTATGTGCTCAACTGCGGACCAGTCAGTGACGTATCCGGTAGTCGTGGTTGTTGTAAACGGCATGAAGTGTAGAGCTCTGCTGGATACAGGAGCTGGGAGTTGCTATGCTTCCTCGACTCTGATAAATCAAATTGGAATCAAGCCACTGCGTCGGGAGTCAAGAAAAGTCGAAATGTTAATGCACACGACGTGTCGAAAAATTGAAATCTACGAGCTTGATATCACGAATACGACCGGAACATTTCACCTGCCAGTAAAGGTCAGTAAAGTGGAAAAAGACGTGCTGCTCAAGTTATCCAATCCGAACTACAAGAAGATGGTTCAGACATTCTCCCATTTAAAGGGAATCAAAGTTGAAGACAACAACACGAGATCTAAGCTACCGATTCACATGATACTTGGAGCAAGCGAGTACTCAAAAATCAAGATGGAGGTTGTTCCGAAAGTGGGTACTCCAGGTGAACCTGTGGCCGAACTAACTCGTTTTGGTTGGATATTTATGTCACCAGGTTACGAAATGGAGACAAATCTCTACCTGACACATTCATCTTTTGATGACTACGATCGTTTATGCCGGCTAGATGTGCTGGGACTGGAAGATAACCCACAGGGCGATCAAGGAACGGTCTACGAAGAATTCAAGGAGCAGTTAAGACGAAGCCACGAGGGCTGGTACGAGACAGGTTTGATGTGGAAGGTAGGTCATCCTTACCTTCATAACAACAAAGATGCCAGTCTTGGAAGATTATCCAATCTGCTGAGCAAGTTAAAACGAAACCCGGATCTTTTTGAACAATATGATGAAAAAATCAAGGAACAATTAGCAGAAGGGATAGTTGAGCGGGCGCCTGATCTACCTACGAAGAAGGAGTTCTACATTCCGCACAAGGCGATAGTACGGGAGTCATCAGAGAGCACAAAACTGCGAATTGTCTACGATGCTTCAGCAAGACCAAACGAACACAGTCCCTCCTTGAACGATTGTCTGGAGAAGGGACCCCCTCTACAGAACTTACTATGGAGCATCCTGACAAGAAATCGTATGCGACCGGTTGCGCTAACCGGGGATTTAAAGCAAGCGTTCCTACAAATTCGTATTCGCGAAGAAGATCGAGACTCACTCCGGTTTCATTGGATCAAAGACAGAATGACACTGGAGGTGGAAGTGCTGCGTTTCACACGTGCAATCTTTGGTCTTATCCAATCACCCTTTTTTCTGGGGGGTACAGTCAAATACCACCTAGATGGCTACAACCAACAGTACCCAGAGTTGGTAGAAGAAATCAAAAGAACCATTTATGTTGATGACATCATAGGAGGAGGAGACACAGTGTCCGATGCCAGAGAGCTCAAGAAGGTGACCACTGACATTTTCGGACAAGCAAAGTTTGAGCTGCACAAGTGGCACTCCAATGTAGCAGAATTAGAGTCAGATGCCAACGATGAGGCATTGCTCGAGCAGACTTACGCAAAGCAACAGATGAGCGTTCCGAAGGACGATACTACGATCCTGGGACTAAACTGGAATAAGCGTGATGATCTGTTGGGAGTTCAATTTCCAGACAGAGAGGCGGAGCCTACGAAAAGAGGCATACTTCGTTACTTGGCCTCTATTTACGATCCACTTGGTCTGGTTTCACCTGTGATTCTACTGGGTAAAATGATATTTCGCGAAATTTGCCATTTGAAACTTGGGTGGGATAAACCACTGCCCGAGAATTTGAAAAAACAATGGGTGAAATGGAAGCAGAGTTTACCACATCTATTAGAAGTGCCGAGAGCTGTACCTGCTTATCAAGGCCCGATTCAGCACATAGATCTACACTCGTTTGGGGACGCCAGCAAAGATGGAACGTCCACAGCTACATATGCCGTGGTGTTTCAACTATCAGGAATCAGTCAAGGTTTGCTTGGGTCAAACTCAAGACTGTCGAAAAAGGGACTCACAATTCCCAGGCTTGAATTGGTGGCGTCCCACATGGCTGCAAACACACTACAGAATATACGAGAAGCACTTACTGGGATCCCAATCAACCGCATAGTGGGTTGGTCTGACAGTACAACTTGCTTACACTGGATTAAAGGAAATGGGAAATACAAACAATTCGTGAAGAATCGAGTTAATAAAATTCGATCAAAGGACGGAATCACCTGGCGCTACATCAGTACAGATGAGAACCCCTCTGATATTGGAAGTCGTGGCTGCACTGCTGACAAGTTGAATGACCTCTGGTGGAAAGGACCTAAATGGCTTTCGAATTACGAACAGTGGCCCGAAGATGTCCAGACATCATCTTCTGAAGAATCGGAGGCAGAAGCAAAACAAATGAAAGAAATATTGTCAACTGCAATTGTCCAGAGTACCGAAGTGGACAAGATTATGGAAAAGTATTCTTTCTGGAAGGCAATTAGGGTGACGGCATGGGTGGCAAGGTTTACTGATAATTGCAGGAAGCACAAGACTGAAAGAGCCAAAGGCCCCCTGTCTACCATGGAAATTGAGAGTGTGACAGTATTCTGGATCAAACGGACGCAAAACGCACATATAAATACACAGCAATTCGAGAACGACGCTGAGAGGTTGAACCTACAAAGGGATGAACGAGGAACCTACGTATGCAGAGGACGGATTGAAGGAGATTTTCCAGAGTACTTGCCGCCGTACTCTCTGCTCAGTGAGAAGATTGTTGCTGATGCCCACCTACGGACTATGCATGGGGGAGTGGGCTACACTATGACAGACGTGAGACAACGCTTCTGGATACCAAAACTTCGTCAACTTACCAAAAGGATCATACGTCAGTGTCATGGATGCAAGCGTTTTCGGGCAATTGCTTTCCCTCAGCCTCAAATGGGAAGTCTACCACGGGACAGGACCGAGGGAAACTGGCCCTTCCAAATCATTGGAATTGATTATGCAGGTCCCATAATATATCGGAAGAAAGAAAGGAAAGAGGGTAAAGCATACATCCTGCTTTATAGTTGCAGTCTCACTAGAGCAGTCTACTTGGATTTGCTATCAGAGCAAACCTTGGATGAGTTTCTGATAAGTCTCAAGCGATTTATCGCTAGAAGAGGGAGACCAGAAAAGATCTATTCTGATAACTTTTCTACCTTTGTGGCAGCATCCAAATGGCTAAAAAATATCATGGTGGAGGAGAGAATGCACAATTTCCTTGCCAACCAGCAAATTAAATGGCAGTTTAACCTCAGCAGAGCACCATGGTGGGGAGGACAGTTTGAGAGAATCATTGGTCTGGTAAAACAGTCACTCTACAAGGTGATGGGAAGGTCTTCTCTTAACTGGAAAGAGTTTGAGTCTCTCATACTTGATGTTGAAGCAACTCTAAACAACCGACCGCTTGGATACGTGGAAGATGACATCGATATGCCTATTCTCACACCCAACTTGATGATGTTTGGGAAACCAAACTTCGTTCTTGAAGAAAGGTTAGATCTCAAAGAGAACTTTGATCTGCGGAAACGAGCAAAGTATCTGCGAACTTGCAAGGACAAGATCTGGGCAAGATGGACAAGAGAGTACCTTAAGTCACTACGGGAACGACATAACCTCATGCATAAGGCGAAGGAGATGACACTAAAAGAAGGAGACGTCGTAGTCATAAAGGGGGACGACAAGAACCGAGCA
>CBDBEI010000001.1:0-3151 GCA_965204285.1 Candidatus Poribacteria bacterium | reverse complement strand
CGCAAGTCACATGCAACCTTGTACTGAAAGCAAGGACAGCGGCAGTTCCTAAGGGGACTCCATGCACGATTCCCAGCAGCAATCACACTGACAATTTTACGTAACTTCCTTTGAAACAGCTAGGTAGCTACTGCATTCTGTTTCTGAGCCTGTCTCCTCTTTCAACATGAAACGTAATGAGCAGTACTGCAGCTTTACACACGGGGAGGTGAGAGCAGGATGTTTTGACCCGGAGGTTTTTTTCAACTGCTTATAGAATTCTGTAAGCAGTTGACAAAGATCTCGAAACGTCCTGCTCTCACCTCCCCGTGTGTAAAGCTGCAGTACTGCTCATTACGTTTCATGTTGAAAGAGGAGACAGGCTCAGAAACAGAATGCAGTAGCTACCTAGCTGTTTCAAAGGGAGTTTCGTAGAGGTTTCCTTTGAAACTCATGCTGTGACCAGGGCTTGAGTGTGCCCTATAGCCTAGCAAGTAAAACTGGAGTGATGCTTTTGTCTCGCAATGCGCGAGCCAGTGTCCCAAAATATATATTTCGGGACACTTCACATTATCAGCTTCAACTCTTCGTAGAAAGGGCCAATTCAGCTCTAGGCTGGTGCACCATGTTTGTTTCGCGTGTCCTTTAAACTGTCCAAGAACGGCGACAATCGGCCTTCGTACAGCTAAGAACGGGTGTCCCATTATTCATAGTGTCCCAAAATAGATGTCGCGATGACGTCACTCGAAAATGGCGGTCCATAGCCAGGGACCCCGAAGACTAGGAAAATCGCCACCTGGTGAACTAGCCCACGGCAATGTCTAACCTACAAAAGGCACTAGCCTGGGAAACGCTCCGAAGAACTGTGGAAAAACTATTCTCCTACTCCATGTTGTTCGTGAGTTACAGCTGACGGAGAAGAAGAAGAAAAAGAAGAAGAAGAAGAAGAAGAAGACGAAAAGCGGAAAAAGACGACGTCGCTTTCTACACGACGGCGCGCTTTCGCTAGCAAGCAAGGTTAGCTCTGGATACTGTACAGCCACCCTTCCTCATAGGCGGTGTCTTTCGCCGGTTCTTACATCTGTTCAGGAGTAGCGCTACTTTTCCGTTGTATTACGGTATACAAACAACCACCACCATCCCTACACAGACAGCACTACCGTGCTATCTGATAAGTTTTCCTTATTCAATTTGCCAATCCTTTTGTGTATTAGGCAAAAGTGCAGTCTTCATACATTTTCGACGATCTTTGCCTGATACCCACCGCCAAAAAAGGGTGACAGTTCTTGGCAATAAAAAGGATGTCACAGAACATCTTTAGGTTTGCAAACTGCAATTCTTTACATTGTGAAGAGAGGGCTAAAGGTGGAATCTAGCATGGCTGAAAGTAACTGCATAGTTGGTGTCCAAATGAAGGCAGCTGCAAGACACACTGGCTATATCTCGTTATATACATGCGTGTTGTCTAAGGAACTTTGCTGTTGCAAGGCATACCCTTCTTTCCATATCTGAAGCACTACTGCCACTAGCACTGATCTCGCTGCCAAGATAGGTAAAGTTGTACACATTTTGGAACGTTTCATGTCCACAAGTTACATGGTCTAACTCATCTACCACGGCTGCTTTCTTCTTGTGGTGTACACATCGGTGAGCTAGTGTGCCTTTTCTGGATCTTTGATTATGATCTCCAGTGCACCATCTGGCTTCAGGAATTTGTTTGCCTCTGAGTGTGGAAAAGGTATGGTCGCAGGTATTGCACTTGTGTTGGAAGTTCATCTTAGCAATGTTCACTTCTGTTGTGGCTGCCTCTCGTCTGGGTGGATGGTCATTGCCTTTGTCTTTGGAATAGTCAGTTCCAGTCCTGCAGGGGTGCTGTGAGCACAGAGACGTCTGATCTGTCTGAGGCACCAGCTGCATCTTTGTCAATCAAACCTACATCATCGGCTTATCCCAGATCTTGAACAGCAGTGCCAGCTGCTGTGACAATACTGTCTTCTTCCTTGTTGACTTGGCAGAGGACAGAGTCCAGTGTGCAGATGAATAGCACTGGGCTTAAGCAGTCACCCTGAAGCATGCCACGGCCTATGTCAAAGGCTCTTGAGTCATTGGCATACATGGGTTTTATGAGTCTCATGGGGATTGTCTGGCTACCAAGGATAGAAGACTACTGGAAAAAGGATGCCATCTGCCACTATACACCCATGGCAAATAGGATATTTCGCGAATAGTTTAGGGAATTACACAAATTCCTACACTTTGCAAACAACAGCAGTCTTGCACCACCAGGCACTCCGGGATATGACAAACTGGGAAAATTGAGGCCAATTATATCAATTATTGGGGAACAATTTGCTGCAGTGTGTGATCCCAGTAAAGAGGTCAGCATTGACGAGGCCATGATACCCTTCAAAGGCCGCTCCAGCCTAGAGCAATACCTACCTATGAAACCAGTTAAACGAGGAATAAAGGTTTGGGTGAGGACAGATGCAAACACCGGATATGTATCTGCGTTTGAGGTTTGCACTGGAAAGAAAGGAAACACTACAGAAAAAGGTCTGGGAGCTACGGTAGTGAAGCATTTATGTGAGAAGCTGTACCATTCTTACCACCACATATACTATGGCAACTTCTTTACCGCTGTGGACCTTGGACTCCATTTACTCCGAATCTGGCCTCTGTAGCTGTGGAACACTACGGACAAACCGTAAAGGTTTCCCAAAGCAATTGAAGCCACTGGTCATAAGGGACTAACAAGGAGAGGTGCCAGCACAACTTACCAGCAAGGCAACCTAACCATCAGTGTTTGGCAGGACAGTTGACCAGTTGTAACAATTGCAACCAACTCTGATCCAACCATCACAACCACTGTTGCAAGGAAAAGCCGAGATGGTACCACAAATTCCTACGTGTCCACTCTCCATTGCAGCGTATAATCGCTACATGGGCGGAGTTGATCGCAATGATTAACTCCGTGGTTATTACCACATCCGTCTGAAGTGTAGAAAATTTTACAAGTACATTTTCTGGTTCTTGTTTGACCTACCTATCACTAACGCCTATATTCTGTATCACTGTCACCCTGACAACCACGGAAAGCAACAAAGAGACTTCACAACCACTTTAGCCACAGAGTTGATTGGACAGTATTCGAGTAGAAAGAGACCTGGGTGGT